>JAYKHZ010000118.1:0-5056 GCA_035286165.1 Synechococcus sp. | reverse complement strand
TGGAGGCCACGGTGCCCACTTCGTTGAACCAGTAGGACTCAGGACGCTTGATGCGCACCTTGTCGCCGCGGGAAATCGCCATCTCGGATGGAAGGGAACGGTCGAGCTGAAACTTACCTGCGCTGCGCCGTGTTGCCGGCGGGCCGTCATGATTCGTCGCGGCCCATCCCTCTGCTCTTGTGGTTGTCACCTCCGCCCTGGAAACGCCGGCCTTCAACCTCGACCTGCCGGATCCAGAGCAGGACGACATCAGCACCATGGAGTTCCACGCCCGCCTCGAGCAGGCTTGGGAGCTCTGTGATCGCTTTGACCTGCAGACCGAGATCTGGCGTGGGCGCATCCTGGCGGCGGTGCGCGATCGCGAGAAGCGTGGCGGCGAGAACCGCGGCGCGGGATTTCTGCAATGGCTCAGGGAGCGGGAGATCAGCAAAACCCGTGCCTACAGCCTGATTCAGCTGGCTGAGTCGGCCAATGGCCTGGTGGGTGATGGTGTGCTGGAGGAGACCAGCGTCAACAACTTCTCCAAGCGGGCCTTCATGGAAACGGCCCAGGCCGACCCGGAGGTGCAGCAGTTGATCAGCGAGGCGGCCAACGATGGCCAGCAGATCACCCGCAAGCAGGTGCGGCGGCTCACCGATGAGTTCACCGCCGCCACCAGCCCGCTGCTTCCCGATGAGATCCGCGAGCGCACGCAGCAGAACCTGCTGCCCCCCAAGGCGGTGGCCCCGCTGGTGAAGGAATTGGCCCGTTTGCCGGAGCCCCAGCAGGACGACCTGCGCCGGGTGCTCAGGGATGAGCCCGAGCTGGATCGCGTCAAGGATGTGACCTCCACCGCCCGCTGGCTCACCAAGGCGGCGGAAGCGGGCATGGCCGTGCGGGCGTTGCAGCACGAGAGCATCGATCTGGAGAAAGCGATCCAGGAGGCCCAGCGCCTGGATGTGCTCGGCTTGATGGCTGATGCGGTGGCCCAGGCCCAGCAGCTGGAGCAGGCCGTGCTGAAGCTGCACACCAGTTGGCGCCGGCTGGGGGGGCTGCACGAGCGCCTCTGGGTGGAAAGCGGCAGCAGCACCCCCTATCTGCGCAGCCTGCTGCAGGGGCTTGAAGCCCTCAGTGGCAGCAATCTGCGCGTGTCCCTCGGGGAGTTGGCTGGGGGCAAACGCTTGCGCTTGCAGTTGGTGGAGGAGAACGCCGACCAGCTCGAAGCCCCGCCCATGCCCCCTTCGGCTTGAGGGCAGCACCTTGCCCTGGAGTGGCCAGTCGTTAGCGTCCAACGGTGAGCGATCCCACCACCCCACCACCGCTTGAGGCCGATCTGCTGCTGAGCACCTTGCAGCAGGGCTTTGGGTATGACGGCTTTCGCCCCGGCCAACGGGAGGTGGTGGAGGCCCTGCTGGAGGGGCGCGATTGCCTGGCGGTGCTTCCCACCGGTGCCGGCAAGTCGCTCTGTTTTCAGTTGCCAGCCCTGGTGCGCCAAGGCGTTGTGGTCGTGATTTCGCCCCTGGTGGCGCTCATGCAAGACCAGGTGACCCAGCTCAGCCGCCGCGGGATCCCGGCGGCCTGCATGCATGGAGGGCTGAACCCCAATGAACGGCGGCGTCTGCAGGAGCGCTTGGAGCGCCGTGAGCTGCGCTTGCTGTATCTCGCGCCGGAGCGCTTGCAGGGAGAGGCCTGCCGGCGCCTGCTGGAGGATCTGATCGATCAGGGCCAGTTGGTGGCCCTGGCGGTGGATGAAGCCCATTGCATCAGTGCCTGGGGGCACGATTTCCGCCCGGATTACCGCCGTTTGGGCAGTTTGCGCAGGCTCTGCCCCGGTGTGCCCCTGGTGGCCCTCAGCGCCACGGCACCCCCCCGGGTGCGGGCCGACATCATCCGTTTGCTGGAGCTGCGCCGCCCCCTGATTCAGGTGCGCTCGGCCCAGCGTTTGAACCTGCGCTATCGCATGGTGTGCCGCCCTGCCGATCCCCTGCCTGTGGTGCTCGAGGCGGTGCGGGCTGCCCGCGGTGCGGCCCTCATCTACAGCCGCACCCGCCGCGGGGTGGAGCAATGGGCGGCGCAGCTGCGCGAAGCGGGTCTGCCCGCCATGGCCTATCACGCCGGGATGGACAGCGAAGCCCGGGTGGAGGCCCTGCAGCGCTTTCAGCAGGAGGCCAACCCTGTGCTGGTGGCCACCGTGGCCTTTGGCATGGGGGTGGACCGGCCGGATGTGGGCCTGGTGCTGCACCTGGACCTGCCCTCCTCGCCTGAGGGGTACCTGCAGGAATCCGGTCGGGCTGGCCGCGACGGCGAACCAGCCGAGGTGTTGATGCTCTACGGCGATGGCGACCGCAGCAGCCTGGCCTGGACGATCCGTGCCAGTCGGGATGAGGCGGCCCAACAGCGGGGACGGCAGGCCCTCGCCCAGCTGCGCTTGATGGAATCGGTGGCCGAGGGCAGCGGCTGCCGCCAGCAGGCTCTGCTGCTGGCGGTGGGTGAGCTGGCAGAACCCTGCGGCTGCTGTGATCGCTGCGAGACACCACTCACGCTGCATGACAGCCAGAGCGATGCCCAGCCGTTGCTGGAGGCGTTGGCTGCCGCCCCTAAAGGGTTGGAAGCGGCGGAGCTGGCCGCGGAGCTGGCCGATGCCGATGAGCCAGCGCCGGTGTGGCGTTGGCGGCTGCGCCGCCTGGTGGAGGCGGAGCTGGTGCAGGAAGACGACGGCGGCAAACGGCTGTGGATTAGCCATGCCGGCCAGGCCTGGTTGCGGCGGCCACGGCCGCTGCGCTGGGCCCTGCCGCCCCAGGCCCTGCTGGATCAACCCTTGCCCAGGGCGGGATCGAGGCAAGCGGCTTTGACCAAATCGCGCTCAAAGTCTTCCGAGGGCTTTTCCCAGGATTTCCAGGCTCCGGCAGGACCGGTCACGTTGAGCTTGCGGGCGCCGCAGTTCACAGCCACGTAGAGGGGCTGGCCTTCCTTGTTGAGGCTGGGGGCCACCAGGCTGCCGGCCATGGTGCGCCAGTTGTTCCAGTCCACCTGCAGCGGGCCGTAGTTGCGCCAGTCGGTGCTGGCGGTCTTCTTGGCCAGCACCTGGGTGTCGGCCTTGGGACGATCGCTGGTGTTGCTGCGTACGGCCAGGTTGGTGGAGGAGCGCGACACGCTCTTCACGCCGGCGGGCAGGCGGAGTTCGGTGCCCACCTTGATCTTGTCGGGATTGGCGATGCGGTTGAGGCTGATCAGGGTTTTCACCGGCACGCCATACAGGCGCGACACCGCCGAAAGGGTTTGTTTGGGCTGCATCACGTGAACCGCCTCCTGCGCGCGCAGCGGGAGAGCCGCAGCGAAGAGGAGCAGCGCTAAGAGGGATTTACGCATGGCCAGCGAATAAATCGATTCGCGCACCATAAGCAGCGAGATGAGATGCGCCAGTCCCCCTAGGCCCCCTTTTTCAACTGAGCAGCCTGCGCATCCATGACAGCGTGTTTCTGTATGGGGGGTAGCGCCAGGGCACATCAAGGGCAAACCGCCTTTGCAGCACGGCGCGCTGGTTGGAGAGCTGCAGGAAACCGCTTTTGCCATGGCAGCGCCCCATGCCGCTGGCACCCACACCGCCAAAGGGCAGCCCCGCCGCTGCGGCCTGCAGCACCGTGTCGTTGATCACCACGTTGCCGGAACTGCTGGTCTGCAGCACCCGCTCCTGGGCCTGGCGGCTGCGGCTGAACAGATAAAGGCTCAGGGGCTTGGGGCGCTGGCGGATGAAGTCCAGGGCCTCCTCCAGGTTGGCCACCGTGAGCAGGGGCAGCACCGGGGCGAAGATCTCCTCCTGCATCAGCGGGCTATCGGGATCCCCCTCCACAAGGGTGGGGGCGATGTAGTGCTCGGCGCGGATCCGCTCGCCGCCATGCAGCACGGTGGCCCCCTGCAGCAGGCGCTCCACCCGGTCGAACTGGCGGGTGTTCACCAGGCGGGCAAAGTCGGGGGATTGGCGTGGATCAGGTCCATAGAACGCGCGGATGGCTGCCTTGAGGCTGTCCTCCAGTGGCTGGCGCATGGCCTGGCTCACCAGCACGTAATCGGGGGCCACACAGCTCTGCCCCGCGTTGAGAAAGCGTCCCCAGGCAATCCGTCTGGCGCTCACCTCCACATCGGCATCGTCGAGCACGATGCAGGGGCTTTTCCCCCCCAGCTCCAGGGTCACCGGGATCAGCTGCTCGGCCGCGGCCTGCATCACCAGGCGACCGATGCTGGTGCCGCCGGTGAACACCACGTGATCAAAGGGCTGGCGCAGCAAGGCCTGGCCCGTTTCCACACCCCCCAACTGCACCTGCACCACCTCCGGGCTGAAGTGGCGGGGGATGGCCTCTGCCAAGAGCTCCGCCACCGCAGGGGCCTGTTCGGAGGGTTTCAGCACCGCCGTGTTGCCTGCGGCTAATGCCGACACCAGCGGCCGCAGCAGCAGCATGAAGGGATAGTTCCAGGGCCCCATGATCAGCACCGTGCCCAGGGGTTCGCACTGCACCCAAGCGCGGCCGGGTTGTTGAATCAGCTGCAGGGGAACGGGCCGTGGGGCCATCCAGCGGCGCAGTTGGCGGCGGGCCAGCTGCAGCTCATCGCTCACGGTGAGCAATTCGATGCAGGCCTCAACGCCGGGTTTGCCCAGATCGCTGGCCAGGGCCTGAAACAGGGGTTCTTCCAGCTGCTTGAGCAGGGCGTGCAGCTGGCGCAGTTGCTGCAGCCGCCAAGCCAGAGGACGGGTCTGACCGCTCCTCACCAGCTCCTGCATCGCCGCCAAGGCGATCATCGGGGTCAGTTGCAGCGCAACGCCATGCTGGCAAGTGGCGTTAAAGCATGTGTCTCGCAAGACAATTACAGCTGATTGCTAACAAGCAAAGAGCCGAAATTGGATTTGGATTTTCGAAATCTTGGTTGATTCGGAGGTGCCTTCCGAATCGGATGTAAGCCCTTGACGAGACTTGAACTCGTGACCTCTCCCTTACCAAGGGAGTGCTCTACCGCTGAGCTACAAGGGCATGTGGAGGATGGGCCGGGTTGGATTTGAACCAACGTAGGCAGAGCCAGCGGA
>JAYKHZ010000117.1:0-6892 GCA_035286165.1 Synechococcus sp. | reverse complement strand
ATGTAGCGATAGCGAGGGCAGGTATCGAAGAAGCGGCCGCGGTAGAGCTCGCTCTTGGCAACCTGGCGTACGAACTCGCGCACGCTGATCTCACCGAGCTTGAACTGGGACTCGGCAACAAGCTGACGCTCGCTGTCCATCACATAGGCGTTGCCCAAGACCTGCTTGTAGACAGCGCGGATGAGCTGCTCTTTCTTGGCGTCGTCATCTCCAGGAATCAGCTCGAGTGGAGCTTCGCTTTCTGCAGAAAAACGCTCGACCCCCAAAAGTGAGGCTGGACCGAAAGGCATGGAGGGCTGTACAGCACGGCTCGACCATGATCAAACGGCTGGATTGCTCCCGGCGGAGTTCTTTATAAAGCTCAACCAATTGTGTCTTCCCGTTGCGTGACATCACGCTTTTCTGGCGTGAAGGTCGTGCTTCTGGTAAGGGCGTTGGCCTGGCTCGCTCCCTGGCGTCAGCCCTCAGCTTCGAGCCCGTCGCGTGTGTGGCTGCGGGTGAGAGGGTTCCAGCAGTCGAGTTCCTTGTACGGGCGGCTCAGCAGGGCTTGCCGTTGCTCTCTCAGGCCGATGCTGCCGCTGAAATCTGCCCCTTGGATCGACTCTGCCGTTTCCAGGCCGGCGCCGGTTAGATCTGCGGCGCGGAAATCACAGAAATCAAGCTGGCATCCGCCAAAGCGGGCGCCGCGGCACACGGCGCCTCGCAGGATTGCAAATCGCAGGTCTGCCCCAGTGAGTCGAACGTTCTCGAGTACAGCTCCGCTCAGATCAGCTCCACTGAGGTAGGCCCCCATCAGGTTGGCCCCGCGTAGGTCCATCCCGCGCAGGTCGGTGTTGTTGAGAAACACGCCGTTGAGTTTGGCCCCGGGTCCAACGGCGCCGCAGCTGCGGTGGTCGAAGTCGCTGGGCCAGCGCGTGTGTTGGTCGAAGCGAGCCAGCCGCAGGTCGGCTTGATCAAGCGTGCAGGCGCTGAGATCTGTGCCGCGCAAATCGGCGCGGCACAGCTTGGCGTCTTTGAGGTTCAATCCACTGAGATCCCTTCCACTCCAATCCGCTCCACGGGCATCAACGGGCTGACTGGTCGCATGCTCGGGCTTGAGTTGCTCAGGCGGTGACCAGGTCTGGAGGTTCAAAGGGGAGGTCGCAGTCAATGGACGGGGATCAACAGCAAGCAATGACAACCATTGTGCCAATCACTTGCCGGTGCTGAGCATTTCGCCGGCGATTGTCAACACAATCCGCACCACCTCGAAGCTGCCCACGGCGAACAGACCCAGCCAGATCTTGAGTGTCACTTCGGGGTTGATCTTCTTGAGCCAAGCGGGTGGCTCCATCATCATCTGCTCGGCTACCACCGGGCTGGGCGCCCGCTTTTGCAGGGTGTCGCGCCAATCGGCGCCGTAGCGAGGGAATTGCTGATAGATCGGAAGCTCCCCTGTGGCTTGGCCTGGAAGCTTTCGAGAGCGTTGCTCCGGCACGTTGTCGTAGCCGAAGTTGCTTATGTATTCATCACTATCAAGCAGCTGATCAATAAAGGCGGTGAAGCCCTTCTGCCCAATCACAATCGACCAAGCTCGCCGTTCAGCATCCCCGTGCACGGTGCGCCCAAGCACACGACCAACCACCTGATCCACCATGCGGTAGTTGGAGCTGCATTGGTAATAGCCCTCACTGAAACGCCGCGAAAGGAGTAACCCGCGAATGAAATCTCGAACTGTGATGTTGCCATTGCGCAGTTGTGATTCGAGGTTCGAATCACGGTCGCTGCGCATCGCGTGGAAGAAAATCTGTCGATATGCTTTTTCAATGACTTCATCAACTTCGCTGTTGAAGGTGTCATGGCCGGCGCCTGCAGCGCCAATGGTTCCAAGTCCGTTGCTGTGAAAATTCCCAGCAAGATTGTCAACTCTGGCGTTCTGCGATGTCAGAGGGTAGTTCAGCAGAGGAATCGCCATGGACTTTTGGGTGCCGCCGGTGCATCGAGCTGCATCCTGTCTCACTTGGCAGGCTTTTTTGAAATTCGCTTAGCAGCTCGTAATGACAAATCCGCCAATGCGTTGCTCTAGATGCTTGATGGCGTGATCCAGCAACTTGACATCTTCGACGTCTGCCAGGGCTCTATAGGCGGCGCAGGCCCGCCTGCGCAAACAAGCCAGAGCAATCAACAGGGCGTCAATGGGGACCCCCACGGCTCGATACAGCTCCCCTAGCGCCTCCATCCCTTCTGGGTCGGTCACGTTGGGGCGTCTGATGGCAACGCCGTAGAGGCACACCCGCAGAAAGTGGAAGCAATCACGCCAGCAGGCTTCTGCCCGGTGGGCGGGGTGCAGGGCCCCCCCTGGCTGAACCAGCTCTGGTTGTTCAGCCAGGAGCTCCTGGCGGGTTGCATCCACCAAGTGCTCCACTTGCTGTTGGAGTGCGTTGAGGGCGCTGGCATTCACGCCGGAATTGGCGCAGAGCTGATTGATTTCGTCGGTGCTGAGGAGCCGTTTTGTGTGGTCAGCCTCCTCAAGGACCTGGCGCACGTGGCTGGGTATGGACTCTTGGCGGTGCAGCCCACACACTTGGGCGCGCCGCGCGAGAGCTGCAATCTGCTCTGGCGAGTGTTGGTGCATGCCTACGTCTGGGGTTTAGAGGTCTTCTTCACGGGCGACAGGGGCGCCGCTGAGCCAGCCATGGCGATCGAGATAGAACGCCCAGGTGAGGTCGTCACCGAGGCCTGGGCAATGCAGTGCCACGAGGTCTGCCTGGGCATTGCTGGCACCTAACTCTTGCAAAAGAGTTGCAGCAGCTGAGGCGTTGTCGGTCTGACTGGTTCGAATGGCAGCGCCCACAATCCAGGCAAGACGCGTTGAGTGGATTGGACCTGAGTTGCTTTCGCAGGCAACCAATACATTGCCGGCCTCATTTACCGATTTGAGCGTGTCTCGCCAGAGTTGAAGGTTTTCTGCTTTGAAATCAAGTCTGACCTTTCCCTGCCCTGAATCCAGCACCACTTCCTGTTGTGAACCCGTTGAATCCATCAGCTGTTTCAAGGCTTCGGCTGTGGAGTTCCTCATGCGGCTTCGGCTGGTGAATCAACTGTATGGCGCTTGGATTGCTGTCGCTCAGGCGTTTGGCCAGGCCGTTGCGCATTCATCACGCCAGTCCACATAGCGATCGAACTGAAAGGGGCCTGCCACCGATCCCCAGAGATGCTCATGGCTTTTGGGGTCGTGTCCGCGGTCAATGGTTTGCATGCCTGTGGCGCTCAGTTCAAATTCACTGACCAGGTAGGAGGTGGTTCCGCGCCGGGTGACCAGGCAGCGGCAGCCGGGTTCAACAGTGCCTCGAAAGCCTGCGCTGGTGGTTTCAACCAGGTAAGTGCATCCTTCCAGCAGTTTCAGATCTCCCTCCTCAATGGAAAGGCGTCGGCTGGGATCCGCCTCTTCGATGGAGCCCCAAAAGCGGCGGTCGTCGCGGATGGAGTAGTTCATGATCAGCAGCCCCCGTTCTGGGCATCGCATGGGTCTCAGCACGCGAACGCGATAGGGCTCCTCGGGGGCGATGGCATAAGCCTGTTCCAGTAGTAGAGATCCCTTGGTTAGTTGCGGTAAGGGTCTGAACCGCACCTTGATGTGACCGTAAAGCGGTGGATTCTCAAAAGCCTGTTGCTGATTACTGAATCCTCCGCAGAGGAGTTCGGTGAGGCTTTTGAGTTGTTGATCCATTGCCTCGCAATCAGAGCAAAGAGGTTGACAGGTTATGGAGTGATGGGGATGGACACCGTCTTCAGCGTCGATACCATCAGCCCAATCTGGGGGTGGCTAAGCCATGGCTGACTCTACGAACGGAGCATCAATCGAGTTCATGCTGGCTGAGCAGCTGCATGGCGTGATCGATCTCACCACCACCCTCACCCAGCGGTTCCTGCAGCTGGAGAGTCGCTTGGCGCAGTTGGAGCAGCAGCCATCTCAATCATCGATTGAAGAGCGTCAGTTCAGTGAGGAGCTGCTGCAGCAGGGTGATGCCCAGATCCTTGCGCTGCAGCAGCAGTTGGCCCAGATCCAGGAGGAGGTGAGCCAACCACAGTTCACCGTGATCGAGGGCAGGGCTCAGCAGCCGGATGCCAGCGCAGAGGAGCAGGGGCAGACGTTTGACGACGGTGAATTTCTCGATGAGCAGAGCAGCGACATCGCTGCTGAGGAGCTGACTGGCGAAGACGACTCGGACTCGTCGCTGTATTCGGCCTGACGTCTGCGCTGAATTGATCAGACTGGGCATGACTCGCCCCAGGAGCTGCCCATGGCCCAGCGGCGCCTGTGGCTGTTGTTGCCGTTGGTGATGGCCCTGTTGGCCAGCTGGCGGCTGCTCAGTTCACATCTCAGTCTGGGCAACTCCATCAGCGTGATGGTGGAGGAAATCGGCCGTGATGACGCCCGCGACAGCGTGCGGGCCGCCGATGCCATCAACCAGATCAAGACGCTGTTCGAGCGCTACAACCCAGGCAGTGAATGAACTTCGCTGGCAGCTGGTGCCCAGCGCCCAGCTGCAGGAGCGGTTGCGCTTTCAGCATCTCCGCGGTTTGGGGCCCGATCTTGTCTTGGTGCTCGACACCGACCTGTTGAAGTTGCAGCAGCAGGGCTGGATTCGCCCGGTTCGTCTCAGGAGCTGGGAGCGCAACCAGATCCGCCCGGTGTTGCAGCAATCGCTTGAGTCCAACGGGGAAGCCCTGGGGGTTCCGCAATTTCTGTTCACCCGTGTGGCGTGCTTCAACCGTTCCGTGCTCGCCCAGCCCCCCCAGGATTTGGATGGCTTGATTGAGCTGGGGAAGCAGGGCATCCCCGTGGGCTTGCACAGCTCCCTCAGTGAACTGTGGTGGTTGTTTTCCAGCTTCACGCCGGTTGAGGCCAACACCAGCGTTCATGCCCCCACCACCCCGGAGCTGCCCAGTGTGCTGGCGTTTCTGCGCTGGTTGCGCTTGGCCAATCTGCAGCCGGCGATCGTGTTTGAAGCGGATGCTGAGCAGTTGCGTCGCGGCTTGCTCAGTGGTCGCTACAGCTGGGTGGTCTGCCCCAACCGTTGGCTCACCAGCCTGCAGACGTCGTTGGGGGCCAAGTTTGGGCAAGCCACGCTGCCCAGTGGTCCCCAGGGGCCTCCTCGCCCGTTGGTGCACCTGCGGGCCTGGGCGTTTGGCAGTCAGTCCAGTCCGCGTCAGCACGCGTTGGCTCGCGCCCTGGTGCAATTCAGCACCAACCTGGTGCAGCAGCGCTCCCTGGCCATGCAGCTCGGGGCGGTGTTGCCTGTGAATCCAGGCGTGGCCCTGCCGTTGAAGGCCTATCCATCGTTGGCCTTGCAGGATCAGCAGTTCCGGCGTGGCACGGTGCTATCCCTGCAGCAGTTTGCTCGGCTTGAGCAGATCAACGGCCCCGCCCAGCCCCTGCTCGATGCGGTGCTCAGCGGTAGTCAGAGCCCGGAAACGATTGCACCGCGCCTGCAGGCGGTGATTCAGCGGGGGTTGGGCCTATGAGTGCCCCGTTCCCCAGCCTTGAGGCGTTGATCACCGACCTGAGCCGGCCGGTGGCGCTGCTGCAATTTGAGGTGCTGCTGCTGGCGGTGTTGCTGTGGCTCTGGTTCAGTCGCTGGCTCAAGCCAAGCCAGCGCCACTGGCCCTGGCTTGGGCGTTGGCCCTGGCTGCGGGCGGTGCAACCACTGAGTGATGCACTGCTGCTGTTGGTGTTGTTGAGCGCTGCGGCTCAGCTGCTGGATGCTCTCACCGGTGTGGCCGGCTTGGCCCTGGTGGTGAGCCGCTTTTATGGCCTTTGCCTGCTGAGCCGTTTGGCTGTGGTGGGGCTGCGGCAACTTCTGCCCCTGGATGTGGTGAACCGCTTTGATGTGCGGGTGCTGCGCCCCGGCCTGGCCTTGGCGGCCGTGGTGGTGGTGCTGGCTCAGGTGGGTGATGTGCAGCTGCTCTGGCGCTGGCAGCTGCTGCAGTTTGGTGAGGACGCCTTCACCCTGGGCGATCTGCTGTTGCTGCTGCTGGGCTCCTACGGGCTGGTGGCCGGCACGGCCCTACCGGCTTGGGGGCTGGCCTGGCTCTGCCGCCGCTTGTTCTCCTTGGCAGAGCCCAGTTACCGCGCCACGGCCTTGGTGTTGCGCTACCTGATGCTGGGCTTTGGCAGTGTGCTGATCCTGGCCACCGTGGGGGTGAACACCACCATCCTGGCGGTGGTGGGTGGTGGCCTGTCGGTGGGCTTGGGCTTTGGCCTCAAGGAGGCGTTTAGCAATTTTCTCAGCGGGGTGTGGTTGCTGTTGGAAGGTGCCGTGCGGCCCGGAGATGTGTTGCTGTTGGAATCGCCCCATGGGGAGGAAGACCCCTGTGAAGTGCTGGAGCTGGGGCTGCGGGCCACCACCCTCTGGCGGGCACGGGACAACGTGGAGCTGTTGGTGCCCAATCAAACCTTCTTCACCCAGCCCACCGTGACCTACAACGGCAGTCGCGACAGCTGCCGCCGGGGGCAGGTGTTGATCTGCGTGGATCATCACCATTCACCCGATGTGGTGATGGCACTGCTGGAGGGCACAGCGCGCTCCATGGCTGATGTGATGGTGCAACCTCCCCCCCAGGCCCTGCTGCTCCATTACGACCCTTCCGGCATCACCTATGCGGTGCGTTATTGGATTCGTGACCCCATGAAGGGAATCACCATCGCCAGTGATCTGAGCACCGCTCTGTGGCATGCCACCACGAAAGCGGGCATTGCGATCGCCCTGCCGAAGCTTTCAATCCAATCGAATGCCAGGACCCAGATTTGAACTGGGGACACGGCGATTTTCAGTCGCCTGCTCTACCAACTGAGCTATCCCGGCAAGCCCTTTCGGGCGAAGCCAGACTGTAATCCATCGCCTCCCGC
>JAYKHZ010000116.1:0-18751 GCA_035286165.1 Synechococcus sp. | reverse complement strand
TCCAATCGAATGCCAGGACCCAGATTTGAACTGGGGACACGGCGATTTTCAGTCGCCTGCTCTACCAACTGAGCTATCCCGGCAAGCCCTTTCGGGCGAAGCCAGACTGTAATCCATCGCCTCCCGCACCTAGCGCCGGGGCATGGGCCAGAGCGACCAGTCCCACAACCCGATGTCCGTTGCGGACCAGCGTTTGCTCAGCCGCTGAAGCGGTGGCTCCGGTGGTGATCACGTCGTCGATCAGCACCAGCGGCGGCTTGGGCGAAGGCTGCTGCTCAAGGCAGTGAAAGGCTCCGCGCAGATTGAGCAGCCTCTGGTGGCGATTGAGATGGTGCTGGCCCACACAGGCGCGGCGGCGTTGCAGCGTTTCGAGCTGAATCAGGCCGCTCTGGCGGCTGATGGCCCGCGCCAGGTGCTGTGGCAGCCCAGGGCCATGGCCGATCCGTGCCGGGATGGCACACAGGGCCAGGGGGCTGGGGTGCTGCGGCAACAGAGCCAGCAGCTCATGGGCCAGGGCCTCGATCAAGGAGCCCCTGGGGGAACGGCGAAGCCGCAGCAGGAGTGTGCGCAGAGCGCCGCGGTGCTGGCCCAGGGCACACCAAGGCAGCGGTTCGTTGGCGCGGCAGCCCCCCATGGGCAAGTGCAGGCCCTGACGGCAGTGATCACACAGCCAATCCTGGGCCTGGGGTCCGTGGCAGAGGGGGCAGCACGGTTGCAACAGCAGCTGTTGCAACCAGTTGGATCCCATGGTTTGACACCGCTGCTGATCGCAGGGTTCCCCGATCAGCTCTGGGGCATCGCCCGCAACATGGCCACCAGTGTGCGGTGGGCGTCTTCGCTGTCGCTGAGGGGATGGTCAAAGGCGATCGACACGTCGGCGCCATCGACCTCCAGTTGCATCGCTTCGCTTTCCACAGCCACCATCCGCGCCGCCTTTGGATCGCTGATGCCCCCGTAGTGGCGTGCATAGGCCAGCACGGCTTCGGCATGGTCGTCGTTCATGTGGGCGCAAATGCGCGCACTCACGGCGGGGGTCAGGGGATCAGCAGCCATGGCGCAGAGAAAGGCTCAGGCCAGCCTGGCTCAGGCTGCACCCTGGAAGCGCTGCCAGAGCAGCCAGCCCAGGCGCAGACCACTGAAGCTCACATAGCCGGCGAGCACCACAAACAGGGCCATGGCGACGATCTCGCGCAGTCGTTGGTTCATCGCGTCTCGGCGCTGGTTGGCGCCAGTGTGATGCCCCGCAGGGCCAGCCGCGCCATGGCGGTGGCGGCACTGGTGCCGCTGCGATCCAGCACCGGCAGCCCGAGCGCCTGGCGCCGCAGTTGGCGCCATTGCGGATTGCGGGCGCCGCCCCCAACGCTCAACACCCGTTGAATGGGGGGCGTCCCCAGCTGCTGCAGCCGTTGCCAGCCAAGGCGCTCCAGCTCGCAAAGCCCCTCCAGCAGCCCCTGCAGGAACAGCGCATCGCTGACGGGGCGTGGCTCCAGCACCGGCTCCAGGGTTGGATCATCGATCGGGAAGCGCTCACCCCGTTGGGGCAGGGGACGCAGCTGCAGTCCGCTGGGCTGGCGCGGGTCGATCTGGCGGCTGAGCTCCTGCAACTGCTGATCGCTGAAGAAACGGCGCAACACCCCGGCGCCGGCATTGGAGGCGCCGCCCACCAGCCAGCGTCCAGCCAGGCGGTGGTTGTTGATGCCAGCGCCCTGCAGGGGTGCGTTGTGAAACTGCTTCAGCACCAAGGTGGTGCCCAGCACCGCCACGCCATCGCCCGGAGCAGGATCAGCGGCGAGCACCGAAGCGTTGCCATCGGTGGTGCCGCTCACCACCTGGCAGTGGGAGCCCAGCTCCAGCTGCGCGGCCACCTGTGGTTGCAGTGATCCGAGCGCCTGGCCGCTCGCCACAATCTCCGGCAGTGCCCGGGCCCAGGGTGCGCCGCTGAGCTCACCACTCCAGCACTGGCGTTCAAGCTCCCAGCCGAGGCGCAGGTTGTTGCCCTCTTCCCCCCAGCGCCAGTGGCCCAGCAACCAGCCCATCAACCAATCGGCTTGGTGGCGCAGCAGCGGCAGCGTGGTGTTCGACTCTGGCCACTTCAGCTGCTCCAACAGCTCCAGGGCGCGGGCCACACTGCCGCTGGCGCTGGCGGCTGCACCCTCACCACCGATCAGTGCCTTGGCCTGGGCGGCTTGGTTGGGGCAGGCATCGCAATAGGCCAGTGCCTGGCCGAGGGGGGCACCGTGCTGGTCGCAGGCCAGCAACGTGCCGGAGGTGCCATCGATCGCCAGGGCAGCAATGCGGGATTTCAGCGCTGGCGCCACCTGGCCCATCAGCGCAATCAGCCCCTGGCGCCAGCTGTCGGCATGGCGGAATTCGCCTGGGTAGGGGATGGCCTCCTCCTGCAGTGCCTCCCCAGAGGTGTTCACCACTGACACACGCAAGCCGCTGGTGCCAAGGTCAATCCCCAGCCCCAGCGGCTCGCTGTCTGTCATGCCGATGCTTCTGATCAGCCCTTGAGTTTGGCTGCGATCAGCGTCACATCTTCCCAGGGCAGGTTGAGGTCACTGCGGCCGAAGTGGCCGTAGGCCGCCACATCGCGGTAGAAGCGACCACCCCGCTGCTGGGGCAGGTTGCGCAGGCTGAAGTTTTCGATGATGGCGCCGGGGCGCAAATCGAAATTGGCCTGCACCAGCTCGGTGAGTTCATCGTTGCTGCGGCTGCTGGTGCCGAAGCTTTCCACCAGGATGCTGACGGGCTTGGCCACACCGATGGCATAGCTGAGCTGCACTTCGGCTTTGCGGGCCAGACCGGCGGCCACCAGAGCTTTGGCCACAAAGCGGGCGGCATAGGCCGCGGAGCGATCCACCTTGGTGGGATCTTTGCCGGAGAAGGCGCCGCCGCCGTGGCGTGCATAGCCGCCGTAGGTGTCCACGATGATTTTGCGGCCGGTGAGGCCGGCATCACCCTGGGGACCGCCCACCACAAACTTGCCGGTGGGGTTCACCAGATATTTGGTGGTCTCCTTGCTGGGCTTGAGGCTCAGATCGGCGGTGGCGGGCTCCACCACATGGGTCCAGAGATCAGCAGCGATGCGTTCGCGCAGACCTTTCTCGTCGGAAATGCCATCAATCTCCGCCACGTGTTGGGTGGAGATCAAGATTGTGTCGATGGCTACCGGTTGATCGTCTTCATAAACGACGCTCACCTGGGTTTTGCCATCGGGCAGAAGGTAATTCAGTGTGCCGTTGTGGCGCACTTCCGCCAGGCGCCGCGACAGCCTGTGGGCCAGGCTGATGGGGAGCGGCATCAGCTCAGGGGTTTCATCGCAGGCGTAGCCGAACATGATGCCCTGATCGCCAGCGCCCACCTTGTCGAGGGGGTCACCGGCGTGGTCATCGGCTTCATCGACCCCCTGGGCGATGTCGGGGGATTGCTGGTCGAGGGCGACCAGCACGGCGCAACTATTGGAATCAAATCCACCGGCGCGGGCTCCGCTGTAGCCGATGTCTTCGATGACACCGCGCACCAGGCTGTTGAAGTCCACCCGGGCGGTGGTGGTGACCTCTCCAGTGATCAGGCAGAGGCCGGTGTTCACAACTGTTTCGCAGGCCACCCGGCTGGCTGGATCCTGCGCCAGCAGGGCGTCAAGCACCGCATCGCTGACCTGATCGCAGATCTTGTCGGGATGTCCCTCCGTCACTGATTCGGAGGTAAAGACGTAACGAGCCATGCCAGTCGTTTGCTGTGCGGCAGGCTACAGGTCAGGCAGTTCACTCCAATTGGCGATCGCCCCATGGCTGCCCCGCAGTTGCAGGGGGCGGCTCCAACCGCCGGTGAAGGCCAAACTCCAGCCCAGTTGAGCCCCTGCTGCCATGGCGAGATCATCGGCTGAATCACCGATGAGGCCGCAGCGTTGTGGCGCAACGCCGAATTCGTCACAGAGTTTCAGGGCTGCCGCGGGATCGGGTTTGCGGGGGCGTCGCTCAGAGCCGTGCACCGCTTTGAACCAGTGCCGCAGCCCATGGGCCTGCAGGAAGGCCTCGAGGCTGGGGCCTCGGTCACTGCTGATCACAGCCAGCACCACGCCGGCTTGATGCAGTGTTTTCAGGGCTGATTCCAATCCGTCCAGTGGGGGAGTGAGCTGGGCTTTGCGTTCGCCCAGCTGGGTATCAGCCCTGTGGAGGGCTTGCTCCGCCCACTGGCGGGATTGGGTCCAGCTGTGGCCGGCAGCTGCCAGCACGGTGGCTGTGGAAATCAGATTGTCATCGCGGCTGGCAACGGCGGTGCTGCCGCTGGGGTCCAGCTGCTGTTCATGCAGGCCGTACGCCTTTAGGAGCGGATCGAGCAGCTGGGGATCACCGCAGAGCTCAACGCAAAACTGCGCCCTGGCCAGGGCCAGAGCGCAGAGGTAGCCGTCACTGCGGCAGAGGGTGCCGTCCTTGTCGAACAGCACCAGATCGGTGGGGGGGAGTGCGATTACTCGTAGTGCATCTCGTGCTCGTCGGCTTGCTCCATCAGCATCTGCTTGTAGCGAGCAGCCATCTCCTCGGCATTGTCGAACACCTTCTGAGGGTCGGTGAGCATGTCGCCGGGTTCGGGCTCGAGAGCCTTGGTGGAGAGGGAGATCCGACCGCGCTCAGCATCGAGGTCAATGATCATGACCTTCATCTGGTCATTGACATTGAGCACCGAGTGCGGCGTTTCGATGTGCTCGTGGCTGATTTCGGAGATGTGCAGCAGACCGCTGACACCACCGATGTCGATGAAGGCGCCGTAGGGCTTGATGCCGCGAACGGTGCCGATGACCACTTCGCCCACCTCGAGGCGATTCATCTTGCGTTCCACCAGAGCGCGGCGATGGCTGAGCACCAGGCGGTTGCGCTCCTCGTCCACCTCCAGGAACTTGAGGGGCAGGAATTCAGCCACCAGCTCCTCTTTGGGCTTGCGGGTGCTGATGTGGCTGCCAGGGATGAAGCCACGCAGGCCTTCCACCCGGACCAGGGCACCACCACGGTTGGTGGCAAACACCTCGCTATAAATGGTGGCGTCTTCTTTCTGCAGCTGACGCACCCGCTCCCAGGCGCGTTGGTATTCGATGCGGCGAATCGAGAGGGAGAGCTGTCCGTCCTCGTTCTCTTCGCTGAGAATGAAGAACTCGCGGGTCTCGCCAGGCTCAAGCACCTCCTCGAGGGTTTCAACCCGGTTGATCGACACCTCCTGGAGAGGCATGAAGGCGGCAGTCTTGGCGCCGATGTCGATCAGAGCACCCTTGGGCTCCAGGTTGAACACGGTGCCGTTGACAACGTCACCGGGCTTGAAGTGGTAGTCGTACTTGCTCAGCAGAGCAGCGAATTCGTCGAGCGTGAAGCCCACGTCTTCGCTGTTGACGCTGGGGATGCGTTTGCCGTCGTCGGCCGTGGGCACCTCCTCAGGGATGTCATCGGCCAAGTCATGGGCCATGGCATCAAGGCTTTGGTCCACATTCAGCAGTTCGCCGTCCTGTTCGGTGGCTTCGGTGCTGCTGAGATCCTGCTCCAGCTCGGGAGCTGTGGATTCAGAGGAGGGGGTCACGGTCATGGAGACGCGGCGGCCTGCCTATGGCAGGGCGATTGGTGATGACAACCTGAGCCCGCCGAGCTCAGCGTCAGCCCACCACCCTATCAGCCGATGCCTGCGAGTTCCCGCTGGTCGTCGTGCCGTTGCTGCAAGGCCTCAAGGGTGCGCATGAAATCGCTGACACCACTGAACTTGCCGTACACCGAGGCAAAGCGCACGTAGGCCACCTCGTTGAGCTGACCGAGTTCCTCGAGCACGAGGTTGCCCACATCCTGACTGTTGATTTCTTTTTGATTGCGCTGCTGGATCTGCAGTTCAATCTCATCAACCAGAAGTTCAAGCCGGCTGGTTTCCAACCCGGTTTTTTCGCAAGCGCGCAACAGGCCCGTTAACAGCTTTCCGCGACTGAAGGCTTCACGATGACCACTGCGTTTCACCACCGTGATCGGCATCGTTTCCACCCGTTCATAGGTGGTGAAACGGGTTTCACAGTTCAAGCACTCCCGGCGCCGACGCACACTGCGCCCTGCATCGGCTGCCCTGGATTCGAGCACCCGGCTATCACTGTGCTGGCAGGACGGGCACTGCAAAACCGTTCACTGGAAGCAGCCCGAGTTTAGACACCTTAAGGACCTTTGAGAACCCCCCTCAGCACATGGGTCTCGCTTGTTGATGGGGCAGAGCCCCTGGAATGCCGTGAGACTGGCCGAGATTGGCCCCGTTGTTGAGACATCAAAAAAGCCCCCTGCCATTGGCAGGAGGCTGAGAGAAACGGTAATCACTTGCCGATCTTGGGGGGATCACGTAGGGCAACCGCAAAGAAGAGGGTGCCCAGGGTGAAGGCGAGGATGAGGATGTAAGCGAAGCTTTCCATCGGTGTCGTTCTCCGGAGTGGTCAGCTGAGGGGTGTGCCGGCCGGGGGCACATAGCCCTCGGGCAGACGACGGGTGGACTTGTCGCCCAGCTTCTGGAAGAGACCGAACTCAACCTGTTCGCCCAGGTCGGGGTCAATACCAGCGAACACATCGCGGTAGAGGGTGCGAGCACCGTGCCAGATATGACCGAAGAAGAAGAGCAACGCGAAGGTGGCGTGGCCGAAGGTGAACCAACCGCGGGGTGAGGAGCGGAAGGTGCCGTCGGAGTTGTAGGTCTCGCGATCGAAGGTGAAGGCTTCACCCAGTTGCGCCTTGCGGGCCAGACGCTTCACTTCAGCTGGATCGGTGAAGGTTTGACCATCCAGCTCACCGCCGTAAACGGTGGCGGTGACGCCGGTCTGTTCGAAGGAGTACTTGGCTTCAGCGCGGCGGAAGGGGATGTCAGCGCGCACGATGCCGTCCTTGTCTTCGAGCACCACAGGGAAGTTCTCGAAGAAGTTGGGGAGGCGGCGGACCTGCAGGTCACGACCTTCCTTATCGGTGAAGCTGATGTGGCCAACCCAGCCAGTGGGAAGACCATCGCCATTCACCATCGGACCCACACGGAACAGACCGCCCTTCGCAGGGCTGTTGCCCACGTAGTCATAGAAGGCCAGCTTCTCGGGAATGGACGCATAGGCCGCTTGAGGGGTAGCGCCCTCAGCAATGGCGCCCTGGGCGCGACGGGCAATTTCTTGCTTGAAGTAGTCCTGGTCCCACTGATAGCGGGTGGGGCCAAACAGTTCGATCGGAGTGGCTGCGGCGCCGTACCACATGGTTCCAGCCACGATGAAGGCGGCGAAGAACACAGCGGCGATTGCGCTGGCCAGCACGGTTTCGATGTTGCCCATGCGCAGAGCCTTGTAGAGGCGCTCGGGCGGACGGGTGGTGATGTGGAAAACGCCAGCGATGATGCCGACGATGCCCGCAGCAATGTGGTGGGCCACGATGCCGCCAGGATTGAAGGGGTTGAAGCCTTCAGGGCCCCAGGCGGGCTGAACTTTTTCGATATGTCCGGTGATGCCGTAGGGATCACTGATCCACATGCCCGGTCCAAACACACCAGTGAGGTGGAAGGCGCCAAAGCCGAAGCAGCCGAGGCCAGCGAGCAGCAGGTGGATACCAAAGATCTTGGGCAGATCGAGCGCGGGCTCGCCGGTGCGAGGGTCCTGCCAGATCTCAAGATCCCAGTAGGTCCAGTGCCAGATGGCTGCCAGGAACAGCATGCCACTGAGAATGATGTGGGCAGCAGCGACGCCTTCGAAGCTCCAGAACCCTGGATCAACGCCGGTTTCGCCGGTGATGCTCCAGCCACCCCAACTGCCGGTCACGCCCAGGCGGGCCATGAAGGGCATCACGAACATCCCCTGGCGCCACATGGGGTTGAGGATGGCGTCGGAGGGGTCAAAGATGGCGAGCTCATACAGAGCCATCGAACCGGCCCAGCCGGCGACCAGAGCGGTGTGCATCAAGTGCACAGCCAGTAGGCGGCCCGGGTCGTTGATGACAACGGTATGAACCCTGTACCAGGGCAATCCCATGGGTTCGGCGTTAAACGAGACGGAAGCTCCGCATGACCTGCGAAGGTTTGGTGATCGTAAGTGTTTTCCCTTCTGACCTGGTTTCCGGTTTCAAAGGGAAACAGTTGGTTGCAACCGCCCCTTCTTTGATTGTGGCCGCGGCGGTGTCACAAATCTCAATCTCCGGCACGGCAGAATGTCGCCCCTTCGCTGCTGTGACCGATGCCAGTCGTGCGTTTTGTGCGGGAGGGCAGGGATGTCACCTGCCCCGTGGGCACCAATCTGCGGGAGTTGGCCCTGGTGGAGGGGGTTGAGCTCTATGGCCTGAAGGGGCGCCTGGGCAATTGCGGTGGCTGCGGTCAGTGCATTACCTGCTTCGTGGAGGTGGTGGCCGAGCGCAGTGAGGGGGCCTTGACCCCGCTGACGGCAGTGGAGGAGCAGAAGTTGCGCCGCCGGCCTGAGAGTTGGCGTCTGGCTTGTCAGGCCCTCGTGCAGGACTCGGTGGCCGTGCTCACGCGCCCCCAGTCCGGCAGAGATTCCCAGCGCGCTGCCATCGAGCAAGCCACCCGTGAGCCTCTGCCGGAAGGCCGGATGCCAGAGCCCGAGCCAGAGCCCGAGGAGAGCTCTGAGCAGGAGTCGGGCGACGCGGGTGCGCAGGATCCACAGCTCGAGGGCGCCGCTGCTGAATCCCAGATGGGCGCAACAGAGAGCGACGAGCTGTGAATCAGCGCTGAGGCGGCCGGTTTGACGGTGATACCCTCCCGGTGTCTCCGTCTGTGGTCATGGAAACCAACGATCTCGGCTTTGTGGCCAGCCTGCTGTTTGTGCTGGTTCCTGCTGTGTTTTTGATCGTTCTCTATATCCAGACCAACAGCCGCGAGGGCTGAGCCCTCAGCGCTGTTCCGGTTCGCGCACCAGCAGCACAGGTGCCGGCGCGTGCACGCGCACGTAGTCGCTCACCGAGTCGCCAAGCAACTTGTCAAGATCCACAAGTCCCCTGGCCACCAGGGGGCGTCGATCTTGTGATGCGATCAGGAGAAGGTCTGCATTGATCTCTTCCGCCGCAGCACAGAGGCCTCTGGCGATGTTGCCCGTTTTGTGCAGGGTGTTGAGTTCGACCCCATAGCTGCGAGCCCGCTGTTTGGCTTTTTCGAGCAGTTGATCAACGGGGTTGTTGCCCGAGCGGCTTGGGGCCAGGTCGTGGTGGCTGATGTGCACACCGGTAAGCACGCAGTTGGGAATGTCGCGGGCCAATTCACAGGCCAGCTTGAGGGCGTCATCGCCCACGCCAGTGCCGTCGATGCCCACCATTACGCGGTTCACGTGGCGTACATAGAGGTCATCGCGCACCAGCAGCATCGGCCGCGTGGAGAGCTGAAACACGTATTGGCTTGCGCTGTTGCCAAGAATCGATTGCAGGCGCCCAAGGCCCCTTGAACCCATCACGATCAGATCAGCATTGAGCTCTTCGGCCACCTTCAGCACGGTTTGCTTGGTGTCGCCCTGGCGCAGGATCGTGTTCACGTCGCCGGGGTTGAGGCCGAGGCGGCCCACGGCTTCGGCCAGCAGGCCAGCCCCTTGTTGCCAGTGATCTTGCAGGTTCTTGCCGGCCTGCTCCGGCACCACATGCAGCAGGTTCAGGCGTGCTGAGGCAAAGCCGGGGATGTCGCGCAACATGCGCACCATCTCTTCCACATGGCCTTTGCCTGAATCAGCGATCAGCAGGTTGCGGAACATGGCCTCTCTGGGATGGTCAGCGGCAGCCTATGGCGGTTGAACAGCTGAAGCGCAGCGATGCCTGTTGACTTAACGCACAACCCCTGGATTTGTTGCAAGCAGGTGCTCCCGCAGCACACCGACCATGCCGGGGTGCTGTGGCATGGGGCCTATGTGGCCTGGCTTGAGGAGGCCAGGGTGGAGGCCCTTGCTGCAGCGGGGTTGGACTACGCCGAGCTCTCTGGCCAGGGGCTTGAGCTGATGGTTGTCCGCTTGGAGTTGCACTACCGCCGTGCCTTGAGGCATGGCGAGCGGGTGGCCTTGCGCAGCTGGCTGGGGCCGGAGGAGGGGGTGCGGATTCCATTTCATACGGCCCTTTACGGGGGCGATGGTGGCCTGGCCGCTGAGGCCTGCGTCACCCTGGCTCTGGTGGATCGTGAGCGTGGACGGCTGAAGCGTCAGATGCCTGCTGAGCTTGCCGACGCTTTCGAGCGGTTGCGGCGAGGCCCGGCGGCGCGTTAAGCCGGTGGTACGCATGTACTGATTGGCTGTGGTTGAACGGGGTGCTCTGGCCTGGCGTCGCCGCTGGTGGTGGACCTGGAGCCAGTGCTCTGGGGTTGGTGTGCAGCGCCTCCAGCAGTTGGATCAGGCCTTTGGCGGTCTCGAGCCGGCCTGGGAAGCGCCTGCTGCTCAGTTGCTGGCGTTGCCAGGGATTGGTCCAGGCTTGATTCGTGCCCGGGAGCAGCTGCGCCAGCGTTTGCATGCCGTGCCGTTGTGCTGCCCGCCGCGGTTGCTCTTGCCGTTCGATGCGGCCATGCCCGAGGCCCTCGTTTCGCTGGCGACCCCGCCCTTGCAGCTCCATTGGCGTGGCCATGGCTCGTTGTGGGGCGTGTTGCGTCGCCGCCATGCCGTGGCGGTGGTGGGCACCCGCCGTGCCTCGCTGCATGGGTGCCACTGGGCGCGGCTGTTGGGTCGCAGCCTGGCCCAGGCCGGTTGGCCTGTGCTGAGCGGTCTCGCCGAAGGCATTGATGCCGAGGCCCATCGCGGTTGCCTGGAAGCCGGTGGCCAACCGGTGGCGGTGTTGGGTACGCCCCTGGAGCGTGTGTATCCACGCCATCACCGGGATCTGCAGCGGCAGGTGGCGCACCAGGGCTTGTTGGTCACCGAGCAGCCCACGGGGGCGGCCCTTGGTCGCGCTGGATTTGCCCGCCGCAATCGTCTGCTGGTGGCCTTGGCCAGTGCTGTGGTGGTGGTGGAATGCCCCAGTCGCAGCGGGGCTTTGCAGGCGGCGCAGTGGGCCCAGCGCCTGGGGCGCCCTGTGTGGGTGGTGCCAGCCGATGCCAACCGGGAGTCAGCGGCCGGCAGCAATGGCCTGCTTGGCTCCGGTGCCCAACCCCTGTTGGATCCCCACCAATGGCTGCAGCAGTTGGGCGTCGAGCCCCAGGTGCTGGCGCAACCGGCTCCCCTGACGCCCGTTCCCCATCCCCTGCTTGAGCTCATTGGTTCCGGTGCCAGCTTTGAGCAGCTCCTGCAGCGCAGTGGTCAATCGGCTGCGGCGCTGTCGGCTGAGTTGATCGAGCTGGAGCTCTCTGGGCTGCTGGAGCCAGCGCCGGGGCTGTGTTGGCGGCCTCGGCACAATGGCCTGTTGTGTTGAGGTGCGGGCGATGGTCCGGCTGAGCGGCGCCGAGCTGCAGTGCTGGCGGCGGCAACAGCTGGCCTGCGGCACTGCGGGCGCGTCGGCACTGGATTGGCTGTTGGAGTTGGAGGGTGGCCTGCCGTGGCGCCAACTGCAGCGCAGTCATCTCTACCCCGAACAGCTGCTGGAGCTGCGCTGTTCGCTGCAGCATCTCGAGCAGCTTTGGCAGCGCCATCATCAGCAGCAGGTGCCCTTGCAGCATCTGGTGGGGCGTGCCCCCTGGCGCGACCTGAACCTGCAGGTGTCGCCGGCTGTGCTGATTCCACGCCAGGAAACCGAGTTGCTGGTGGATCTGGCTGTGGACACAGGCTGCACCCCGCAGCGTTGGGCTGATCTGGGCACTGGCTCTGGCTGTTTGGCCCTGGCCTTGGCCCGTCAGTGGCCTGGCAGTGAAGGCTGGGCCGTGGATTGCAGTGCCGATGCCCTGCTGGTGGCCCAGGCCAATGCAGCCGAGCTGCCCCAACCCCACGGCCGTTTGCACTGGCGACGGGGCCGCTGGTGGGAGCCGCTCCTGCCCTTGGCCGGCCGTTTGCAACTGGTGGTGAGCAACCCCCCCTACATCCCCTCAGGTGTGGTGGATGGGTTGGAACCGCTGGTCCGTGAGCGCGAGCCGCGCCTTGCCCTCGATGGCGGCGCCGATGGGCTCGATGATCTGCGCTGCATCATTGGCGCTGCCCCAGCCATGCTCAGCCCCGGAGGCTGGCTGCTGCTTGAGCACCACCACGACCAATCAGCCCAGGTGCTGGAGTTGCTGCACCAGGCAGGTCTGCAGCAGTGCCGCCCTGTCCATGAGCTCGAGGGCAAGCTGCGCTTTGCCCTGGCCCGCGCCCCCCAGCCATGACTCTGCTGCAAGCTGATCAGTTGGCCGCCCAACTGCACCGTGGTGAGCCGGCCCTCTTCCCCACCGACACGCTGCCAGCTCTGGCGGCCATACCAGCGGCTGCATCGCGCATCTGGCAGTTGAAGCAGCGTCCGGCGGACAAACCGCTGATCCTGATGGGGGATTCAGCTGAGGTGTTGATTCAGGCGTTGGGGCAGGAGCCGCCGCCTGGTTGGCAGCAGCTCGCTGCCATGGGTTGGCCCGGTGCGCTCACCCTGGTGCTGCCGGCGCAAGGGGCCGTGGTGGCGGCACTCAATCCTGAGGGGCGCGGCAGTTTGGGGCTGCGGGTGCCCGCCAGTGCTGCGGCTCGCCAGCTGTTGCAGTTGAGTGGACCTCTGGCCACCAGCAGCGCCAATCAATCGGGGCAGCCGGCTTGTGTGAGTGCCGCTGAGGCGGAGCGGGTGTTCCCTGGGGTGGCGCGACTGGCGCCCGTGCCATGGCCCACCGGTTCAGGCCAGGCCAGCACGGTGGTGGCTTGGCAGCCCACCGGTTGGCAGGTGCTGCGGCAGGGGGCGGTGCAGCTGCCGCCTCACCTGCTAGCACCTTGAGCCTGCATCAAGCCTCAGCGCCAGAGGTGCGCGGCAGTGCCGGCAGCCTGAGGCTGCTCAGCCATGAGAGAGCTACCAGCACGGTGGAGACCCAGAGGCAGGCCTGCATGCCACCGCTGGCGGTGCGCCCGAGCATGAACACCGCACCTGAGAGCAGGGTTCCCACCAGCCGGCCGGCAGCGTTGGCCATGTAATAAAAGCCCACGTTGAGGCTCACGCTTTCGGCATCGGTGTAGGCCAGCACCATGTAGGAGTGGATCGAGGAGTTCAGCGCAAAGACCACCCCAAAGGCCGCTAAACCAGCCGTGATGGCCAGGCCCGGATCACTGTTGCGCCACAACGCAATGGCAATCAGGGCGGGGATGGCACTCAGCACAGCGCTCCAGAACTGCACAGCACTCACCCCGGGGGTGGAGGTCTGGCCCCAGAGCCGCCGCAGGCTGGGGGCGCCAGCTTGAACGAAGCCGTAGCCGATCACCCAGAGGCCAAGGAAGCCGCCGATTTCCCAGAACGTCCAGCCGAGGGAGGCCTCGAGAAACACCGGCAGCGCCACCACAAACCACACATCCCGGGCACCGAACAGGAAGAACCGCGCCAACGAGAGGATGTTGATGCCGGCTGACTTGGAGAACAGGGCGCTGAAGCTGGGTTTCTGCTTCATGCGGCCGATGTCGCCAGGCAGCACCAGGGTGAGCAGAAAGGCCAGCGCGAGGCCTGTGGCCATCAGGCCAACGGCGGCATTGAAGCCAAACCCGGTGAGCAACACCCCCCCAAGGAAGAAGCCCACCCCTTTGAGCGCATTCTTTGAGCCCGTGAGGATCGCCACCCACTTGAACAGCTGCTTTTGCCCCTGCTGCTGATCGTCAGGGGTGTCGGGGACCACCGTTTTGATGGCGCTCTTGGCGCTCATCTTGTTGAGGTCCTTGGCGATGCCACTGATGGCCTGGGCCACCATCACGTACACCACGCTGAGCAGCTTGGGCCAACTGGCGGCCACCGGCACCAGCATCACCAGGGCCAGGATCTGCAGCAGCGTGCCCACCCAGAGGGTGAGCCGCAGGCCGTAGCGGGCACCGATCCAGCCCCCATACAGATTGGTGACCACCCCGAAGAACTCATAAAAGAGGAAGAGGAAGGCGATCTCGAGGGTGGAGTAGCCCAACCCGTGGAAGTGGAACACCACGAGCATGCGCAGGGCCCCATCGGTGAGGGTGAAGGCCCAGTAGTTGGCCGTGACGATGCCGTACTGCTGCAGAGGGGAGAGCGTCATGCCGCGAGCCTCACCACATGGCAGGTGAGATCGGCCATGCGGCTGCTGTAGCCCCATTCGTTGTCGTACCAGGCGTAAACCTTGAGCTGGGTGCCATTCACCACCATCGTGGAGAGGCCATCGATGATTGAGCTGCGACTGTCGTTCACGTAATCCACCGACACCAGCGGCCGCTCTTCGTAACCAAGAATTCCCTTGAGGGGGCCATCTGCCGCTGCGGCAAATGCGGCATTCACCTCATTCACATCAACGGCCCGCTGCAGTTCAAACACCGCATCGGTGAGGGAGGCATTCAGCAGCGGCACCCGCACGGCGTGGCCGTTGAGCTTGCCTTGCAGCTCGGGGAAGATCATGCCGATGGCCTTGGCGGATCCCGTGGTGGTGGGGATCAAGGAGGTGAGGCCAGAGCGGGCCCGGCGCAGATCGCTTTTGAAGGCATCGATCGGCACCTGGGTGTTGGTGAGATCGTGCAGTGTGGTGATCATCCCGTGGCTGATGCCAAAGGTTTCGTGCACCACCTTCACCACCGGTGCGAGGCAATTGGTGGTGCAGGAGGCGGCGGTGATCAGGCGGTGCTGGGCCGGTTCATACAACTGGTGGTTGATGCCGTACACGATGTTGAGGGCTTCAGCGCCGGCGACGGTGCCCTTCACCGGGCAGGCCACGATCACCCGTTGAACGCCGGTGTGATCGAAATAGGGCTGCAGGGTGTCTGGGGTTTTGATCTTGCCGCTGCACTCCAGCACCAACTCCACGCCGGCCCGATCCCAGGGCACCGCCACCGGATCGCTGTGCTGGGACCAGCCCACCCGTGCTCCCTCCACACTGAAGCTGGAGTCATCACCCGCCACAGCGTTGTGATCCCAGCGCCCGTGAACGGAGTCAAAATTCAGGAGATGGGCGCCAGCCTTGGCATCGCCAGCGATTTCATTGATATGAACCAGTTCGATGCCGGGTCGGCCACAGAGGGCGCGGAACACCAGGCGGCCGATACGTCCAAACCCATTGATGCCTATCTTCAACGCAAGCCACCACCACAACCCATCCAACTTAAATCAACCAAACTTGATGGATTGGTTCGCCCCGTTACCTCTGCCGATGCATTGGCGGCTGAGCAGGCGCGGGCACGGTTCAAGGCCCTGGCTGATCCCCTGCGCCTGCAGATCCTTGAATCTCTTGCTGAGGGCGAGCGTTGCGTGTGTGACCTCACCGCTGACCTCGGCTTGAGCCAGTCGAAGCTGTCATTCCATTTGCGCGTGCTGCGGGAAGCCGGCTTGCTCGCCCAGCGCAGCAGTGGCCGTTGGGTGTATTACAGCCTCCAACCCGAGGCGATCGAGCAGCTGTCAGCCTGGCTGCTGCAGTTGCGTCAACGCTGCAATCGCCCGGCACAACCCTGCGGCTGACGGTACGTTGAGATCCAGAGGCGTGCGTGGCGGTGGGCTGGCTTGTGCTGTTTGTGCTGCTGCTGCTGGCCTGGTTTGAATGGCTGCTGCAGCCGTTGATGCTCACGCTGCAGGGGCTGTTCAGCCTCAAGGGATTGCTGTGGTTGCCGGTGCTGGCCCTGGTGGGGTTGCTGCTGGCCAGCCCCCTGGGTTCGAGTGACTCTGGGCAATCAGCCAGGCGCTGAGTGCCCGCGTTGGCGCCTTTGTGCCTGGACCAGCTCAGAAAAAACGCAGAAAGGGGAAAAGACTCTGAACAGAGGGCCACTTCCCCTGCAGTCACTGGCTTGAGCTGGAAGCGTTGGCGCTGGGCCCAGGTCTTGATGGCGCCCGTTTGCCGCCGGCCATTGCCAGCCCTGGGCGGGCCCGATATCGAGGGTGCGCGCTGGAGGAGAGCTGATGGCGGAACCGGTGAGGGCCTATCTCGAGCAGATCGGCCGCTATGCCCTGCTGCGGGCGGATGAGGAGTTGCAGCTGGCCCGCTTGGTGCAGCGCTTGCCCGACTTGCAACAGCTAACGCCACCCCTCAGCCCCCAGCAGCGGCGTGAATTGCGCCGCGCCCAGCGTGCGCGCGAGCGGATGATTCAGGCCAATCTGCGCTTGGTGGTGATGGTGGCCAAGGGCTATCAAGGGCGGGGACTGGATCTGATGGATCTGGTGCAGGAGGGCTCGCTTGGCTTGATCCGGGCGGTGGAGAAATTTGATCCCACCTTGGGCTATCGCTTCAGCACCTATGCCTGGAACTGGATTCGCCAGGCCATCACCCGCGGCTTGGAAACCAAAGCCCGCACGCTGCGGTTGCCCATCCATGTGAACCAGCAGCTGCGGGCCCTGGGGCGGGCCCGTGAAACCCTCTCGCGCCAGGGGCAGTCCACCTCCCTGGAGGCGTTGGCCCAGGAGGCCAAGCTGCCCATGGCCGCGGCAGCCCTTGCCCTGCGCATGGCCCCAGATGCGGTGTCCCTGGATGCGCCGGTGGCCGGTGGAGAGAGCGAGTTGATCGAGCTGTTGCCGGCGCTGCAGCCCTCACCGATGGAGCGTTTGGAGCGGCGTGACCACCTCAACCGGATCGATACCCAGCTGCAGCATCTGCCCCCCCGGGATCGCACGGTGTTGCGGTTGCGCTACGGCCATGCCCAGCGGACCAAGTTGAGTGCGGTGGGCGATGCCCTGGGCTGCAGCCGTGAGCGGGCCCGTCAGATCGAGAAGCGGGCACTGCTGCGCCTGCGTTTGCGCCTGGTGAGCTGAAGGGGTGTGGGATGGCACACAGCCTGTGGCAAATCTTAAAAACAGAATCAATATGCGTTTCGAGCATCTGTTGCATTCCGGCGACAGAGTGGCTTCATGTTTTCTCCGCGGCACGCCCCTGTTGAGATCATCCTGCTTCGGCCCCAACGGGTTGAGGAGATGGAGCGTGCTGTGCACTTGCTGCAAGCCCACGCCACGATCGTGGTGGATCTTGAAGATCTCGATGCCGTCAGCGCCCAACGCTTCATTGATTTCCTCTCAGGGGCTGTGTGGTCCCTCGATGGCAGCATCGAGCGGGTGAGCGAGCACGTGGTGCTGGCCGCGCCGATGTCGGTGCTGCTCTCCCGCTGAGGTGCTCAGGTGCTAGAGGCAGAGCCCGAAATCACTGCCCACCCAGCAGCTCTTGCCCACTTTTCTGGCTTCGCCCCAGGGGCTGGGTGTGCCGTTGCCGCTGCGGCCCTGCACATCCACCCGGCGCCGCCCGGATGGGCTGAGTTCGATGGTTTTGCGTTGACCGCTCAGGGCATGGGGCGCTGACAGTGAGGTGTAGCTGCCCTTGCGCATCACCTTGCAGAGCCCCTTGTAACTCATGGCTTCCGGCACGCTCCAGATGCGGCAAGGCTGTTCGCTGGGCTGGGCCACCGCAGGGGACACCAACAGCAGGGTTGCCGGTAGCAGCAGCAAGGTGAGTCGGGACATCAGCGCACCTGGGCGTCGATCGGGAAATCCACCCCGGTGATCGTGTTGTTCTTGTCGAGGATCACAAAGATGTTGTCGGTCATGCGCGTGAACTCGGTCTCCACCAGCACCAGGGTTCCCTCGCTGCCGTGGTCGGCTTCAAGCACGTCGTCGATCTTTTGAAAGTTGCCGGTGACCTGCTGCAGCTCCAGCCACTTCTGCTGCAGAGCTGAAGGGCTGATCTCCTTCTGCAGAGGCAGGGCCAGCATGCTGCGGGCGGTGACGAACTGGCCATCGATCACGGCCTGAATGAAGCCCCTAGCCATTTTCACCGAAGCCTTATCAGCGAAATCAACCGCTTGGGCTTCCAGCTTGCCCTCGGGGTTGAGCACCACCGTGGCGTTGCGTGGTCCGTTGGGAAACTGAAGCACCACTTCCACCGAGGTGTTGCCCCGCAGGCCTGAGCGCACGCTTTCGATGGTCCAGCCCTCCAGCTGCGGCCAGCGATCCAGGCTCCGCTGCACCATCTGGGGGCTGCTGGTTTTCTGCAGCGCCGTGGCGAATTGGGAGTAACGCAGCGGGCCATCCTTCTGGCGCACCGCCTCGAGGATGCGCTCTGTGGCCTGGCGCGCGGCGGCATCGCTGAGCGCCGTGGTGCGTGCTTGGGCCAGCTGCAGCGGTGCGGCAACGCTGTGCTCGGGCATCAGGGGCACGGAGCCCATGCCCAGGATCAGGGCAGCCGCACCCGCAAACGGAGCACAAAGCGGTTTCAACACTGCAGCACCAGCACAACCACAGGCATTTTGGCGTGGCGGCATAAAAAAAGCCCTTGTTGGGGCCTCTGGAAAAGCCGGCTAACGGATTTGAACCGATGGCCTTCGCTTTACAAAAGCGCTGCTCTACCGCTGAGCTAAGCCGGCATGGGCCTCAGTTTACCGGCGCCTGCTCGCTGGTGGCTTGATCCGCATCATCTGCAGCAGTGGGGCGGCTGATGTCGTCGCGCACGCGCCTGATGGGCAGATTGGCCACCAGGGCGGTGGTGCGCTCCTCGGTTTCGAGGCTCACGGCACCACCAGCGATGTCGAGTTCCACATAGCGGTTGACCACCTCGAGAATCTCTCGACGCATCTGCTCCATCAGCTCTGGATTCAGGTCGCTGCGGTCATGGGCCAGCACCAGCTGCAGGCGGTGCTTGGCGGTGGTGGCACTGGCCTGTTGACGGCCCAGCAGCCGATCGATGAGGTCGCGCAGGGACATGGCTCAAAAAATCTTGGCTTGCATCAGGGAACGCA
>JAYKHZ010000115.1:0-7457 GCA_035286165.1 Synechococcus sp. | reverse complement strand
TGGACACCTGGCGCTTGAAGCGGCGCAGCGCCGATTCAATTCCTTCGTTTTCGCCAACGGTCACCTGGGTCATGAGAACCGGATTTGCTTACGCACGACAGAGCGTCAAATCCTATCAATTGCCGGTTCCGGCTCCTTCAGCCTCTGCGGCTTTGTTGGAATTGCTTGCTTCCGCTTTGTCAGCGTCTGCCTCTTTTGCCGCTGAGGTGTCCTTGCCAGCCTCAGCCTCCTCCTCATCGCTGGGGAAGGTTTCGCGATACAGGTAGAGGTGTCCCAGGGCCCGTTCGCCATAGAAGCGGCGTCGCAGGGACCAGCCCGGATCCAGCTTGAGCTCCAGGAATCCATCGGTCATGCCACCAGTGCGGGCGATCACCAACGGTTCACCCCCGCCGCCGCTGCCCACCAACATCAAATCGTCATCTCCAGGAATGATCGAAACGCGCAATGCTGAGCCGTAGTCCTGGTTGCCAATCCGCACCGAATAGCCGTTGCTGTCCATGTAGCGGCTGCAGATGCCGGTGAAATCAAACGACCCCAGCAAGGGATTCACCAGGGTGGGGTCGTCGCCTTCGCGGCTGTAGCAAGGGCGTGCATCACTGCGCTGCTCGTAGATGTTGAGCTGGGAGCTGCCGCCGCCCCCAATCGGTGCTGCCACCAGGATGAAGCGGTTGACATCCACCTCTTTGGCCTGGAACAGGCTGGCTAACGCCGGCTGTGCCACCAGGCCAAGGCCTGCGGACACCAGTGCGGCCAGGAGCGAAGGGATGGAGCGCAACGCAGCCATGGCGGTGGATCGAACAGCGCCGATCGTAGAAGTCAGATTTGGTCTCGCCCAGGGGGGTTAGGCCGGCGAGTTAAGACGAATCGCAACTAGCAGCGATAAGGCGCAGCCTGGTAAGGCTCCGATCAAGATGGCCCGGGTCAGCCCAACGCCGAGATCGGGATCTCCATAGGCCAGCTCAAACACCGATCCGGTGGCGGCGATGCCGAGCACGCAGGCGAGCGCGAGGAACAGGCCCGCCAGGGGTTTCATCGGCATGGTTTCAGCTCAGGGTTTTCACGTCGCTGCGATTGAAGCCCAATTTCTGCAGCTCGTTGTTGAGACTGAGCTCATCGGTGACCCGGTCCACGAACAGCACACCGTTGAGATGGTCCATCTCGTGCAGGATGCAGCGCGCCATCAGGCCATCAGCTTTGCGGCGCTGGGGCCGGCCCAGCTCATCGCGGTATTTGACATCCACCTGGCTGGGCCGTACCACATTGAGGTACACCCCAGGAATGCTGAGGCAGCCCTCCTCGTAGGTGTCGAGGGAGCCACTGGTGGCCACCACCTCAGGGTTGATCAGCACGAGGGGTGGATTGGCAGCTTCCTCGGGATCAAGATCAATCACCAGCAGCTGCTGATGAACCCCCACCTGGGGGGCGGCCAGTCCGATGCCCTGGGCGGCATACATGCTGCGCAGCATGTCGCGGGCCAGTTCGCGCACCTGCTCGTTCACCTTGCTGATGCGCTTGGCCGGCTTGCGCAGCTCGTTGGCGCCCAGGGTGTGAATCAGCGGGCTTTCGGGTTGGTCCTTCCCTTTGGGCACCATCACCGTGGAGGACTGCCGTTCCGATTGGCGCGCCATCGCGGCGAAGTTCAGAGCCAAAACCCTTAAGCCGGAGAGAATTCATCTTAGGTAGCCAGCAGCGAGGGATCCCATGGCCGTAGTCACGGTGCCGCCCGGGCCCCTGCCGCTTGATCTGGTGATGGGACGCAGCAGCAGCTGCCGCGAACCTCTCGTGGTGGGGCAAAGCCTGTTCTGGGCGGAACAGGGGCCTGCTTCGGCAGGACGCACCACCTTGATGCTGCAGGAGGCGCCGGGTGCGGAGCCGAGGGAGCTCACCCCTGGCAGCTGGAGCCTGCGCACCAAGGTGCATGAATTTGGTGGTGGCCTGTTCTGCGCCGATGAGCGCCAGGTGGTGTTCCTCGATGGCCGCAGTGGTTTGCCCCATCTGCTGGAGCTGCAGCCCGGGGCCCAACCGCAGGCACTGATTCCCCCCCTGGCCGATTCCCACACGCGTTTTGCCGATGGTCTGATCGATGCGTCGCGGCAGCGCTGGATCGGCGTGCGCGAAAGCGTGGATGGCGATGAGCTGGTCGGCATCCCGCTGGCGGGAGGCGAGCCTGAAACCCTGCGTCAGGGGGCCGATTTCTGCGGATACGCGGTGCTCTCACCCGCTGGCGATCAGTTGGCCTGGTTGGAGTGGTCCCTGCCCTGGATGCCTTGGGAGCGCAATGAGCTGTGGTGGTCCTGGTTGGGGGAGAACGGCGAGCTGCTCGGCCCCCAGCGCATTGCCGGCGGTGACCACGAGCCCCAGTCGCTGTTCCAACCCCTCTGGACCAATGCAGGCCAGTTGGTGGTGGCTTCAGATCGCTCGGGTCACTGGACTCCGCAGCGCTGGTGTCCAGGCCGGGAGCCGGCGTGGCAGCCCCTGCCGTTGCCCCAGGGGTGCGAGAGCGGCATGCCCCAGTGGGTGTATGGAATGCGCACCCTGGCGGTGCGGGGGGAGGCGTTGTTGGCTCTCGCCTGCCGCGAGGGGATTTGGGGCCTGTGGCAGCGCTCACTCGCTCAGCCAGCCACCGAACCCTGGCAGCACTGCGAGCTTCCCTTCAATGAGCTCAGTGGACTGAGTGCCTCCAGCGAGAGAGCGGTTTGCCTGGCGGCGTCGCCACGGCAGCTCACCACCCTGGTGGAGCTGGGGCCACGGCCAGGTGAGTGGCAGGCCTGGGAACGCTTTGGGGGATGTCCCCTGCCGGCTGAGCAGATCAGCGTGCCCCGCAGTTTCTGGGTCACCGGTGGTGATGGCCAGCCCACCCAGGCCTGGTTCTACCCCCCGGCCTCGGGCCATCCCCGCCCTGCCCCATTGCTGGTGCGTGGACACAGCGGCCCCACAGGCATGGCGCGCACGGGGCTCAATCCAGCCTTTCAGTACTGGACCAGTCGCGGGTGGGCGGTGGTGGATGTCAATTACGGCGGCTCCACCGGGTTTGGCCGTGCATACCGCGAGCGGCTTGATGGGCGCTGGGGTGAGCTGGATGTGGCTGATTGCGCCGCCGCGGTGTCTCAGTTGGTGGCTGAAGGGGAGGTGGATCCCGAGCGGGTGGCGATCGAGGGCGGCAGCGCCGGGGGCTTCACCACCCTGGCGGCCCTGATTCAGGAGCCGGTGTTCAAGGCCGGGGTCTGCCGTTATCCCGTTTGCGATCTGGCGGCTCTGCAGCAGGACACCCATCGCTTTGAGTCTGGGTATTTCGACCGCCTGATCGGCCCCTGGCCCGAGCAGCAGCAGCGCTACCGCGAGCGATCACCGCTGCATCAGCGTGAGCGACTGCAGCGCCCCGTGTTGTTCATCCAAGGGCTCCAGGATCGGGTGGTGCCGGCCGAGCAAACCGAAGCGATGGTGGCGGCCCTGCGCCTGCGGGGGCTGCAGGTGGAGCTCATGTTGCTGGAGGCTGAAGCCCACGGGTTCCGCAGCGCTGCTGTGCAGCGTCAGGTGCTGGAGGCCACCGAACGCTTTTTCATTCGGGTCTTGCCGCCCCGTTGAACCTCAGCGCCCTAGCACCTGCTCAAGGGCATCCACCCAGCTCTGCTGGGGGGTCAGCACTTCACGGCGGGTGAGGCTGATGGCGATCCCTTTTTCCTGATAGGCCGCTTCATTGCTGAACACCGTGTGCACCTCGCCGCTGGGGTGGCCGTTGAAATGGCTGGTGCTGCCATCGGGGTGGCTGAACAGCGGTGCTCCGCTGGGCAGCGGGCGCCAGTCCCCCCGCAGCCGTTCCGGATGCAACGAAGCGGCAGGTGCGCCGTGTTGATCGCGGGGAAAGTCAACGCTGCCGAGATGGGCATGGATCACCAGGGGCTGGCGCAAGCGCAAGCGGCCAGCCGCAGCGGCTTCCAGGGCATCCAGTAGGGCGGCTAGTCCCAATTCGCTTTGGCGGCAGATGCGCGGGCAGAGCACCCCCTGGGGCACTGGCCCCACCTCCAGCGCCAGGCCACAGGGCCAGGCCTGGGCAATGAAGCCGTTCTGCTCGGCATCCCCTTCGTGCAGATAGATCGGCAGCCCCAACTGGCTTTGGCAGGCGGCGGCCAGGGCCAGATCAGCGGGTCTGCGGCTGTAGAGCACCAGGCCGTTGCCCATGGCCGCTGTGGTGCTGTGCAAATCAATCAGCACCTGGGTGGGCTGCTCCCCTTCAGGCCCATGCTCCTGCAGCAGTTGCTGGGCCCGTTGCCCCTCCCAGCATTGGGTGTGGGGATCATTCAGTAGCTCGGGGATGAAGCTGCGGTTGAGGTCTTTGTCGATGTAGCGGCGGCAGGCGGCCATGGCCCGCGGATTGCCCAGGGCGGTGCGCACAAAAAGCCCCTGGCGTTGCAGCAGCTCGGGCTCAGGGCCCCAGTGCTGCAACAGCCAGGGGCCATTGCATTCATTGCCGTGGGTGCCACCAACGATCAGAGCGGAGGCGACCATCGCGGAGCTGCGGTTCAGACCACCTTGGCGGGTTGCTTGCCCACACCGAGTTCCCGCAGTTCAGCGGCCAGGGAGGTGAGCACCTGTTTGGCGTCGCCAAACACCATTGAGGTGTTGGGGCGCTCGAACAGGCTGTTCTTGATGCCGGCGTAACCGGCGCTCAGACCGCGCTTCACCACGAACACGGTGGTGGCTTCCTCCACATTCAGCACAGGCATGCCGTACAGCGGGCTGGAGGCATCGTTGCGGGCTTGGGGATTCACCACATCGTTGGCCCCCAGCACGATCACCACATCGGTACGGGGGAACTCAGGGTTGATCGCTTCCATCTCCACCAGCTGCTCGTAGGGCACATCGGCCTCAGCCAGCAGCACGTTCATGTGGCCGGGCATGCGGCCAGCCACCGGGTGGATGGCATAAGACACATCAGCTCCGCCGGCTTCCAGCAGTTCAGCCACCTCACGCACGATGTGCTGGGCCTGGGCCACGGCCAGGCCGTAGCCGGGCACAAACACCACCCGCTGGGCGGTTTCCAGGGTGAGGGCGCACTCTTCAGCGCTGCAGGAGGTGATGCCCTGGTAGTCCCCTTGATCTTTGGAGCTGCTGCTCACGCCCAGGGCGCCGCCGAACAGCACGTTGGTGAGTGAACGGTTCATGGCGTTGCACATCACCTGGGTGAGGATCAGGCCTGCTGCGCCCACCATGGCGCCCGCCACGATCAGCAGCTGGCTACCCACCACAAAGCCGGCAGCAGCAGCGGCAACACCGGAATAGGAGTTCAGCAGCGAAATCACCACGGGCATGTCGGCGCCGCCGATGGAGAGGGTCACGCCAATGCCCAGCAAGCTGGAGGCGATCACCAGCAACCAGAGGCCATTGCCGCTGCTCACCAGAGCGATGGCGGCCACCAGGGACAGCGCTGCCAGACCGATGTTGAGGGCATGGCGCAGCTTGCTCTGCATCCAGGCCGGAGTGTCGAGCCAGCCCTGCAGTTTGCCCATGGCCACGATCGAACCGCTGAAGGTGATCGCACCCACAAACACGGAGACAACGATGGAAATGGCTTCCACCAGCGAGCCACCGCCTTCACCGTTGCTGCCCACTTCCGGATAGATCGCCACCCCCAGGGCCACCAGCAGCGATGACATGCCACCGCAGCCGTTGAACAGAGCCACCGTTTCCGGCATGGCCGTCATGGGCACCCTCTGGGAGGTCACCGCCCCAAGCAGACCACCCACCACGGTGCCGGCAATGATCCAGCCCCAGGCCTGGCCGCTGATGCCGGCGCCGCCGAGGTAATTGACCAGCACACCGAGTACAGCCAGGGCCATGGCCGCGGCGGCCAGCTGGTTGGCGCTGCGGGCGGAGCGCACTTTGGAGAGCCCTTTGATGCCGAGGGCCAGCAGCAGTACGGCAACCAGCTCGATCGCGTACTTGATCACCAGAGCGGAGGTCATCAGCGGTTCTCCTGACGGCGGGCGGGTTTGCGGCCAAACATGGCCAGCATGCGATCGGTAACGAGGAAGCCGCCGATCACGTTGAAGAGGGCAAAGCCCAGGGAGATGGCCCCCAGCACCATCAAGACGGAATTACCGCTGGGGCCGGCCTTGATGATCAAGGTGAGGGCCGCCAGCACCGTGATGCCGCTGATGGCGTTGGCCCCACTCATGAGTGGGGTGTGCAGGGTGGGGGGCACCTTGCCGATCAGTTCAAGCCCCAGCAGGCTGCCGAGCAGCAGCACCCAGAGGGCATCGTTCAGAGAGAGGGCGTCGTTCATTGGGTCACCTCTTGTTGGGGGGTGGCGCGATCGGGCACCAGATCGGTGCGGCGCAGGGTGCCGTTGAGGCTGATCAGGCTGGGGTTCAGCAGATCGTCTTCAGCGTTGAGGCTCAGCTGGCCCTCCTGATCCACCAGCACCTCCAGCAGGGCCAGCAGGTTGCGGGAATACAGGGCGCTGGCGTGATGGGCCACGCTGCCGGGCAGGCGGTCAGCGCCGATCACCTGCACGCCATGGTGCGCCACGGTTTGGCCTGGTTTGCTGACTTCGCAGTTGCCGCCTTGAAGCACAGCCAGATCAACGATCACGGCGCCAGGACGCATGGCTTCCACCATCGCCTGGGTGATCAGCAGTGGAGCTGGCCTGCCAGGAACCTGGGCGGTGCAGATCACCAGGTCAGCCTGATTGAGGTGCACAGCGAGGCCTTCGCGTTGCTCCTCAAGGAAGGATTTGGTGGCTTGCTTGGCATAGCCGCCGGTTTCACCGGGTACCCCCTGTTCAGGGGGGGCAATGAAACGGGCCCCAAGGGACTCCACCTGTTCCTGGGCTGCAGCGCGCACATCACTCACGCTCACCACGGCGCCGAGCCGGCGAGCGGTGGCCACAGCCTGGAGACCTGCCACCCCAGCTCCGATGATCACCACCTTGGCCGGTTGCACGGTGCCGGCTGCTGTCATCAGCATCGGCATGAAGCGATCCAGGCAGGCGGCGCCCATCAGCACGGCCTTGTAGCCGGCGATGTTGGCCTGGGACGACAGCACATCCATTGCCTGGGCACGGCTGATGCGAGGCAGCAGTTCCAGGGAGATGGCTGAGAGCTGGCCCCGCTCCAGTTCGTCGAGCAGGGCGTTGTTGTTGTGCGGTGCTAACTGGCCCAGCACGAGGGCACCGGGCTTGAGCTGGCTGATGCGATCACCGATGGGGCCAACGCTGAGCACCACATCACTGTCTGACCACACGGCTTGATCACCGGGAGCCACCAACTCGGCGCCGGCAGCGGCGTAATCCCCATCTTGAAAGCCTGAGGCTTCGCCGGCGCCACGCTCCACGCGGCAGCTCAGCTTGCGGCCGCTGAGGCGCTTGATTACATCGGGGCTACTGGCGACGCGTTTTTCGTCGCGATCCCACTCCCGCGGAATCAATACCTTCACCATGTGCGTGCGCAGACCCCTAA
>JAYKHZ010000114.1:0-15959 GCA_035286165.1 Synechococcus sp. | reverse complement strand
TCTTTTGGTAGAGCAACTGGAGAATATGGTTGGCATTGCTCTCGCGCTTTAGCTCAATCACCACGCGCATCCCATCGCGATCGCTCTCATCGCGAATATCCGCCACCCCCTCCAGCTTGCCTTGGTTGACCATCTCCGCCACCTTCTCGATCCAGCCCGCCTTATTCACCTGGTAGGGCAGCTCCGTGACAATAATCACCGGACGCCGATGCCGTCCTCGACCGGGTTGGGTTTCCTCAATGCTGGTAATCCCGCGCACCGGAATACTGCCCCGCCCCACCCGATAGGCCTCCCGAATGCCCTCGGTGCCGATGATTTCCCCGCCCGTCGGAAAATCCGGCCCCGGAATCAATCGCCATAGGTCCGCATCGCTCAAATTCGGCTGGTCGATCAGGGCCACCAAGCCATCGACAATCTCCTCCAGGTTGTGGGGTGGAATATTCGTTGCCATCCCCACCGCAATCCCCGTGCAGCCATTCAGCAGCAAAAACGGGAGCTGGGCCGGTAAGACCACCGGTTCCTGCTGGGAATTGTCAAAATTTGGCGCAAATTCAACGGTTTCATCCCCGATTTCCCCCAACATCGCCTCGTTGCCAATCGGGGCCAGCCGCGTTTCCGTGTATCGCATAGCGGCGGGCGGATCATTATCAATCGAGCCAAAGTTACCATGGCCCCCCAACAGCGGATAGCGACAGGTAAAATCTTGCACCAACCGCACGAGGGCGTCGTAGACCGACTGATCTCCGTGGGGGTGATATTTGCCCAGGACATCCCCGACGACACGGGCACATTTGCGGTAGGGACGGTCTGGGGTGAGCCCCAGCTCATGCATGGCGTAGAGAATCCGCCGCTGCACCGGTTTGAGCCCATCGCGCACATCGGGAAGTGCGCGACCCACGATCACGCTCATCGCGTACTCGAGATACGAGCGCTGCATCTCCTGATGCAGGGAAATCGGAACGATGCGCTCGTCCGCCATACGGCGTGGGCTCAGACCTGGGAAGTGGCGCTCAGCCTACAGATGTTGATCAACTTGGTTCAAAGGTGGCCAATCCTTTGGCCCGCTCCACCGTGTCCTTGAGCCGATCGTCTTTGAACATCTCGGCGGTCACCTCCCGCAGTTTTGGCCCCCACAGCTGGTCTTTCTGAAACGCCCCTAGGGCGTAGTCGGGTTGTTTGATCAGGGCCTGAATGGCCATGGTCACCACATCGGTGGAGGTGTCGCCATCGGCGTAGAGCGCCGCGGCCAGGGCCAGGCTTGGTTCCGCTTCGCCGGAGCTCAGGTCCACGGCCTTGCGCAGGCGAGCGATGGAATCGCGGCTGCGGTTCTGTTCGTAGAGCACGAGCCCCTGGTTGTTCACGGCCTCCCAGAAGTCTTTGCGCAGGCTGGAGGCCTTCTCGAAGGAGCGCAGGGCCGGGCCCAGTTCCTTGAGCTTGATCTGGGCATTGCCCAGGTCGAAGTAAGCGCCAGGGTTGTTAGGTTCCAGCTTGAGACCCTGTTCCAGCAATTTCTGCGCGGCCCTGGGCCGTTCGTTGCGCAGGTTCAGGGCGCCTTCGGCAAACCAGACGCCGGGGTTTTTGGGGTCGAGTTTTTTGGCGCGGTTGAGGGCTTCCTCAGCCCGGGCGGTGTGCTCCTCGGCGTTATTGGGTGTGGTGGTGCGCAGTTCTGCTTCCGCTAGCACCAGCCAGGCCCGAGGGTCACTGGGCAATAACTGCACCGCCAGCATCGCCAGCTTGCGCGCCTCTTTCACCTGGCCGATGCGCAGCAATCCGGCAGCAGCTCCGGCGATGTTCAAGCCGGCGTCGTTGAGCTCCTCGCTGGAGGGCACAAAGACGTAAGGCACCAGCGCCCGGGCCGGTAAGGGAGCAGTCCAAAGGGATGCGGCGAGCAGGGCGGGCAGCCATCGACGCATCGCGGCCAGATCGAAGGAGGGGCTCAGCCTAGGTGGCTCAGATTGCGTCGCCACATCCAGGCTTTGATGCGCCGCAGGGCGGAGGCTCGCAGCTGGTCGCTCCATTGCTCATCGCTCCACCCCTGCATTTCACTGGCTGTGCTGTTGAGGATCCAGGCCCGTGGTTGCACGGCGGCATCGTCGCTGGGTTGCGCTTGGTGTTCATTCCAGGGGCAGGCCTCCTGGCAGAGATCACAGCCCGCCACCCAGCCATGCAGCGGTAGGGGCAGTTGGTCATCACGATTCTCGATCGTGTGAAAAGCAATGCAGCGGCGGCTGTCCACCACAAAGGGTTCCACCAGGGCGTTGGTGGGGCAGGCCGGCAGGCAGCGGCTGCAGCTGCCGCAGAGCGGTTGGGCTGGCTGATCGGCCGGCAACTCCAGATCGGTGATCAGATGGCCCAGCAACAACCAGGAGCCGTGGCTGGTGCTGATCAGGTTGCCGTGCTTGCCGATCCAGCCCAGGCCGGCTTGTTCAGCCCAGGCCTTGTCCATCAGCGGGGCGCTGTCAACGCAGGCGCGCCAGCGGCAGCCGGGGGATTGTTCATCCAGCCAGCGCCCCAGCCGCCGCAGCCGTTGGTCAATCACACGGTGATAGTCCCGACCCCAGCCGTAGCGAGCAATGCGGGGGGTGTTGGGTGCCTGCTGGGCATCCACGTAATAGTTGAGCCCCACCGCCAGCACACTGCGGCCGCCGGGAAACAACGCCTCGATGCTCTGCCGCCGGGGATCCTGCATCCAGGCCATCTCGGCCTGATGGCCCAGGGCCAGCCAGCGCTGCAGCGCTGCAGTGCGGAGCTGCAGCCGTTCGCCCCCCGGAATGGCGGCGATCCCTGCGATGGCAAACCCTTCTGTAAGGGCCTGTTGTTTCAGCTGCTCGGCCAGACGGTTCGGCACCCGTACAGTTGCGCCGCACCTGCATTCTCCCGTGGCTGAGGCTTCCACTTCCCGTATTGCCGGGCTGTTCCGCTGGATCGGCGGCGTGTTGGTGCTGCTGCTTGGGTTGCGGCTTGGGGCTGTGCTGGTGGCCAATGCCTGGGGGCAGGAGGCCTATCGCCAGCTGGTGGTGGACACCCTGATCAATGGGGCGCCTCTGGCCTTGATCGGCCTGCTGCTGATGTTGGTGGGGTCGCGCCTGGATTTCCCAACGCAGCTCCGCACCCCCCTGCGCTGGACGGTGCTGGTGGTGGGTGCGTTGCTGTCCCTGTCGTTGTTTGTTTCTGTGCCGGTGATGATGTCCGGCAATCGCCTGATCCAGGCCGATGCCGACCGTGCCGTGAACCAGAAGCGCACGGAACTGGAGCAGGCGCAGGCTGAAAGCAAGAACCCCAAGTTGCTGGAGATGCTGGAAGGCCAGCTGGAGCAGGCCGGTCAGGTGTCGGCCGATGCCAAGCCGGAAGACAAAAAGGCTCAGGTGCAGGCCTTGATTGATCAACGCCTTGAGCAGTTGAACCAGCAGCTCACCCAGGCTGAGCAGGCCCGTGATCTCACCATGGGTCAGCGTCGCTTGGGTGGCACGGCGGTGGCCCTGCTGCTGGCTCTGGCGATGTTGGCGGTGGCTTTGGCGGCGGTGCTCTGATCCGGGTCTGCTGCTCGCTAAATTGCTCAAGCGTCTTTCTGCGTCGCAGCCGCTTTGGTTCAGTCCCGCTCAAGACCCGAACCGCCGGTGAACGTGCGGTTGCAGCAGGATCTGAAAAATGACCTGATTGCCGGCCTGTTGGTGGTGATCCCCCTGGCCACCACCATTTGGTTGGCCACGTTGGTGACCCGCTTCGTGGTGAGTTTTCTCACCTCAGTTCCGAAGCAATTCAATCCGTTCAACACGTTGAACCCGCTCCTGCAGGAGCTGATCAACCTGTCGGTTGGTTTGTTGGTGCCCCTGCTGGGGATCCTCTTGATCGGTTTGATGGCCCGCAACATCGTGGGCCGCTGGTTGCTGGATTTCGGTGAGGGCACCCTGGCCCGCATTCCGTTGGCCGGTTCGGTTTACAAAACCCTCAAGCAGATCCTTGAAACGGTGCTGCGGGATAACAGCACCCGGTTCCGTCGCGTGGTGCTGGTGGAGTACCCGAGGGAGGGCATCTATTCCCTTGGTTTCGTCACCGGCATGCTCAGCGCCAGCATGCAGGCCGGCTTCCCGCAGCCGATGGTGAGCATCTTCATTCCCACGGCTCCCAACCCCACAACCGGTTGGTACAGCATCGTTCCCGAGTCGTCGGTCAAGGATCTCGATATGAGCGTTGAGGATGCCTTCCGCACGATTATTTCCGCCGGCATCGTCAACCCCGATGAACGGCCATCCCAGAGCAACCGCAGCTTTTCCAGCCTGCTGGCTCAGCTCCGCCCCAGCCCCATGACGGTGCCCCCGAAAGCCTGACCTATGCAGAACCGCACCATTGCCCGGGAGCTGGCCCTCTTGATCCTGGGCCAGCTTCAGGATTCCGCCGCCAAGGATGGCCTCAGCACCGAGCAGTTGCTGGCCCAGGCGTTGGCATCGCTCAACAGTCACCTGCGCGAAAGCCTCGATCGCACGGCCGAGGAATTGCAGCAGGCTCAGCAAGCGCTGCTCGACAGCGAATTAGCGGAAGGGGAACTGCCCAAGGTGCGCGATCACCTGCGCCAGGGGCTTGAGCGTTCTGAGCAGGTGCTGAACCGCCTCTCCTCCAGTCTCGAATTTCCGCGTCTGCTGCTGTTGGCGGATCACATCGAATTGCGCGATTGGGCGTTGGAGCGTTCCAAGGCGGTGGCTGAAGCCCAGCCTGAGCTGGATCAGCGCATTGATGGGGTGATGGAGGGTTGGCGCCTCACCCGTCTGCCCCGCATCGATCAGGACATCCTGCGCCTGGCGGTGGTGGAGATCGATTGCTTTGGAACCCCGGCAGCAGTGGCTTGCAATGAGGCGGTGGAGTTGGCCCATCGCTACAGCGATGAGGCTGGTCGCCGCATGATTAATGGCGTGCTGCGGCGTTACACCACCGCGAACGCCCGTTGAGCCATGGCTGAAGAATTCGATTGGTTCCAGCGTCAGGACGGCGCTTCCCCCAAGGCCAGTGATGGGGCTTCCTCCCAGGACGATGCCCTCGATTGGGCGCGCCAGGCTTTTGCCCGACTGAAGGCCCAGCAGGAGGCTGACAAAGCTGAGCCAGCTGTTGCACCAACGGAGCAGCCAGAGGTCCAGCCTGAATCTCCCGCTGCTGAAGCCCCTGCACCAGCGCCCCCGGCTGCACCGTTGGCCTCCCCTGTGGCTGCCCCTGAACCCCAGGCCCAGGTGGAACCTGAGCCGGCCGCCCCTTCTGATCCCGAGCCTGAGCCGGTACCTGAATCTCAACCAGAACCGGTTGCAGTGCCAGCTCCCCTCTCTTGGTTGGAGCAGGCCGCGGCGCGTCAACAGGAGAGCCAGGCCGCCGAGCCTGAACCTCAGCCCGTTGTGCCCCAGCCCCCGGTGCCGGAACCGCTGGCTGAGCCAGTCGCTCCTGAGAGCAGCGATGCAGAGCCCCAACTGGGCCAGCTCGATGACGATTTCATCTGGTCGGCAGAGGTTCTCGCTGCCCAGGGTCGCAGCGCTGAGCAGGTGTCCATCGAGGAGATCGATTGGCTCACGCGCCTGCGGCGCGGCATGGAGAAAACGCGCCAGAACTTCGTTACCACCCTGCTGGAGAACCTCGGCTCCGATCCGTTGTCGGAGGAGTCGCTTGAGGAGATCGAGACCCTGCTGCTCAAGGCGGATGTGGGGGTGGAGGCCACCGATCAGGTGCTCGATCGCCTGCGGCGTCGCATGAATGAAACGGTGCTGGAGGGGAGCGAGGCGATGCAGCTGCTCAAGGAGCAACTGCGGGATCTGCTGGACGCACCGTTGAAGCAGCAGCAGGCTGAACCGCTCCTGGCCCCCAAGAAGGGCACCCTCAACATCTGGTTGATGGTGGGTGTCAACGGGGTGGGTAAGACCACCACCCTCGGCAAGTTGGCCAACCTGGCTGTGCGCAGTGGCTACAGCACCCTCGTGGCCGCTGGTGACACCTTCCGTGCAGCCGCTGTGCAGCAGCTGCAGGTGTGGGCGGAACGCAGCGATGTGCCGCTTGTGGCGAATCCCTCCGCCAATGCTGATCCGGCTGCGGTGGTGTTCGATGCCATCGGCGCTGCCCGGGCCAAGGGCACCGAATTGCTGTTGGTGGATACGGCGGGCCGCCTGCAGACCAAGCACAACCTGATGGAGGAGCTCGCCAAGGTTCGGCGCGTTGTCGATCGCCTGGCACCTGAGGCGGTGGTGGAATCCCTGTTGGTGCTCGATGCCAGTCAGGGTCAGAACGGCTTGCGTCAGGCCATGGCGTTTGCTTCCGCTGCTGGGCTCACCGGTGTGGTGCTCACCAAGCTCGACGGCACCGCCCGCGGGGGTGTGGCACTCGCTGTGGCCTCCGAGAGCAAGTTGCCGATCCGTTTCATCGGTGCCGGTGAGGGGGTGCGGGATCTGCGCCCATTCAACAGCTTTGAGTTTGTTGAAGCCCTGTTGGCGCGGGCCTGAGTCAGGCACCGTCGCTAGCTTGAGGTCCCCGCGGCAGCCTGATGGGCGGTTTGCCGCCTGGTAAGCACACCATTCCGTCGCTCACCCCGGCGGCGTCCCTGCGCCAGCTGATCGACAGCCTCAACCGCGAGCAGCGGCGCAATCAGGAGCTCCTGGCTTCGCTGGGGTTTGCCCTGCGCAGCTTCACCAACCTCAGCCGCTTTCTTGAACTGGTGCCCCTGCTCACCTCACGCCTCGTGGAGGCGGAGGGGGCTGTGCTGCTCACCTTCCGCAGTGATGGCGGCCTCTGGCGTGAGCAACTGCATGGTTCGTCCCAGGAGCGTTGCGCTGCGTTGTTGCGCCGGCTCGCGGCTTTGCAGGACAGCGAGCTGGATTGCGATGCCGGCGATGAGCTGATGGCCAGCCGGCTGGATCAGTTGGTGCGGCAACAGTTGGGGGATGTGCAGTTGTTCGGCACATCGGTGGTGGCCAAGAGCCGTCAGCGCGGTCGCCTCTATGTGTTCAGCGCTGATCCGGATTTTTCCTGGAGCGAGGTGCGTCGCCGCCATGTGCAGCTGGTGGCGGATCAGACCGCTGTGGCGATTGAGAATGAACTGCTGCTGGAGGAGATGCGGCGCCATGAGCGCCTCGATCAGCAGCTCAGCATCGGTGGTGAGATTCAGGCCCAGCTGCTACCCAGCCGTTGCCCGGTGATTGAGGGGGTGGAACTGGCTGCCAGTTGCCGGCCTGCTTTTCAGGTGGGCGGCGATTACTACGACTTCATTCCCACCCGCCCCCAGCTCCTCGGTAAGAGCCGGGAGCTGGGCCGTTGGGCCCTGGTGATGGGGGATGTGATGGGCAAGGGCATTCCCGCTGGTCTGTTGATGACCCTGCTGCGCGGAATGCTGCGCGCTGAGGTGCTCACCGGCTTGCCCCCCGATCGCATCCTTCACGACCTCAACGAGTTGGCTCAAGAGGACCTGGCCCACTCCAACCGGTTTGTGACGCTCTTCTATTCCGAGTACGACCCCCGCACCCGGATGTTGCGCTTCAGCAACGCGGCCCACAATCCGCCGTTGATCTGGCGTCGTCAGGGCCACAGCGTGGAACGGCTGGATGCCCCGGGGTTGCTGATTGGCCTGCAACCCGATGCCGAGTACGGCTGTGAGCAGGTGCGGCTTGAACCCGGTGATGTGCTGCTCTAGTACACCGATGGGGTCACCGAGGCCAGCGGTGCTGGTGGCGAGCGCTTTGATGAGGAGCGCTTGATGCGGGCTCTGCTGGCCATCTGCAAAACCGTGCCTGATGCCCAGGGCATTCTCGATCAATTGTTTGCTCGGCTGGATCGCTTTGTGGGCCCCGGCCGGCAGTTGGAAGACGACGCCTCGATGGTGGTGCTGAAAGTGCGCGATGAGGTGGTCTTGCCCACCCTCTAGGGTGAGCCCATGACGGTTTCAGAAGGCGTTACTGGCGGCTCCGGCACGGGTTGGAGCGATCGGTTTGAAGAGGGTCTGCACCCCAGCATTGAGCGGTTCAATGCGTCGATCAATTTCGATATCACCCTGCTGCAGCAGGACCTCGATGGTTCTGTGGCCCATGCACGCATGCTCGGTCGCTGCGGGCTGATCACTGAGGCGGAGAGCGATCAGCTGATCGAAGGGCTGGAAACGGTGCGGCGGGAGGCCGCCGCCGGTGAGTTCAAGCCTGGGATCGAAGCGGAGGATGTGCACTTCGCCGTGGAGCGGCGGCTGATCGAATTGCTCGGGCCGCTTGGTAAGAAGTTGCACACCGGCCGCAGCCGCAATGATCAGGTGGGGACTGATCTGCGCCTCTGGTTGCGTCTGCAGATCGATGGCATTGATGCGTTGCTGCATCGCTTCCAGCAGGCCCTGTTCCGCCATGCCGATGCCCATCTCAACACCCTGATCCCCGGCTACACCCACCTGCAGCGGGCCCAGCCCCTGTCGCTGGCCCATCACCTGTTGGCCTACGTGGAGATGGCCCAGCGCGACCGGCAGCGACTTCAGGATGTGCGCCGCCGGGTGAATCTCTGCCCTCTGGGCGCCGCTGCTCTGGCCGGTACCCCCTTGCCGATCGATCGGCGCCAGACCGCGGCTGAGCTTGGTTTCGATGACATCTACGCCAACAGCCTCGATGCCGTGAGCGATCGCGATTTCGCGGTGGAATTCAGTGCTGCCTCATCGTTAGTGATGGCCCATCTCAGTCGCCTCGCTGAGGAGGTGATTTTTTGGGCCAGTGAAGAGTTCGCTTTTGTGCGGCTCACCGATCGCTGCGCCACCGGCAGCAGCCTGATGCCGCAGAAAAAAAATCCTGATGTGCCCGAGTTGGTGCGCGGCAAGAGCGGCCGGGTGTTCGGCCATCTTCAGGGTCTGCTGACGATGATCAAAGGCCTTCCCCTGGCCTACAACAAGGATTTTCAAGAGGACAAGGAAGCCCTCTTCGATGTGGTGGCCACCACTGAAGCCTGTGTTGAGGCGATGGCGATCCTGTTCGAGGAGGGGCTGGTGTTTCGCCCTGAACGGCTCGGTGCTGCCGTAACCAGTGATTTTTCCAATGCCACCGATGTGGCCGATTACCTGGTGGCCCGCGATGTGCCGTTCCGTGAGGCCTATCAACTGGTCGGTCGTCTGGTGAAAACCTGTCTTGAGGAGGGGGTCTTGCTGCGTGATCTGCCCCTGAATCGTTGGCAGGACCTGCATCCGGCCTTCGAGCAGGACATCTATGCAGCGATTGCGCCGGAGCAGGTGGTGGCTGCCCGTTTGAGCGAAGGGGGCACAGGTTTTGAGCAGGTGCGGCGCCAACTCGATCGCTGGCGCCCACAGTTGGGTTGATTTTGTAGGGATCACCCCCGGGCAAGCGCGACGCGCCGGTCTAGATTTCTGAAGTTCCTCACGCTGTGGGTGAACTCCCCTTATCAACGGTCCATCAGGTCCCTACGGCCAGTGAGTATTTTTGTCGGCAACCTCCCCTTCCGTGCGGAACAGGAGGACATTGTTGAGCTGTTCGCGTCCTTCGGTGAGGTCACGAACTGCTCTCTTCCTCTTGAGCGGGACACGGGTCGCAAGCGTGGCTTCGCCTTCGTGGAAATGGTGGATGAAGCCACCGAAGAGCGTGCCATCGAGGCTCTGCAGGGCACCGAACTGATGGGTCGCCCCCTGCGCATCAACAAGGCTGAGCCCCGCGGTTCCCGCGGTGGTGGCGGCGGCCGCGGCGGTTACGGCGGTGGCGGTGGCTACGGCGGTGGTGGCCGCGGCGGTTACGGCGGTGGCGGTGGCGGCTACGGCGGCGGCGGCGGCGGCGGTGGTTACGGCGGTGGTGGCGGTGGCTACCAGGACCGTGGCGGTTACGGCGGCGGCGGTGGCTACGGCGGCGGTGAGCGTGGTTCAGGCGCCCGTGGTTGGGAAGATCGCAGCTACGGCGGCGGTGCCCCCCAGGCCGGTGGTGATGGCTATGCCGGCGGCGGTGGCTACGGCGGTGGTGAGCCCAGCCGCGACAGCTTCGATGAGGGTCGCAGCCGTCGTCGTCGCGGTGGCGGTGGCGGTGGCGGTGGTTCCGATGATTGGGGCGGTTACGGCGGCGCTGAGGGCTAAAGCCCCCGTTGCTCGAGTTGTTCCGCAGCCCGCTCCAGCACATCGGGGCGGGCGGAACGCTCTGATGCTTCTGCATTGAGCTGGCGGCGCCAGTAACGCGCCCCGCTCACCCCTTCCACCAGATGAACCAGGTGCCTGGCGATCGGCCACAGCCGACCGCCGCTGGTGCACCATCGTTCGGCATGGGGAACGATGGCCCGGATCACTTCAGAGGCTTTCACGGGATCGCGGCTGAGATCACCGAACACGTCGCGATCCACCCGATTCCATTGCAGAGGGTGGGCATAGGCAGCGCGTCCCACCATCACCCCATCCACCTGTTCGAGTTGCCTCTGGCATGCGTCCAGGCTTTCCAGCCCTCCGTTGATCTCAATGGTCAGCTGGGGGCGGTCGTGTTTCAGGGCATGCACCAACTCGTAGCGCAGGGGCGGCACCGTGCGGTTTTGTTTGGGATCCAGTCCCTCAAGCCAGGCCTTGCGGGCGTGAACGGCAAAGCGTTCACAGCCGGCCGCGGCCACTGTGTCCACGAACTCCAGCAGTTCCGCGTAGCTGTCACGCTCATCGATGCCGATGCGGTGCTTCACCGTCACCGGCAGGTTGCAGGCTGATGCCATGGCGGCAATGCACTCCGCCACCCGTTGCGGATCCGCCATCAAGCAGGCCCCGAAGCGGCCTTGTTTCACCTTGGGGCTGGGACACCCCACATTCAGGTTCACTTCGTCGTAGCCCCAGTCCTGGGCCATGGCGGCAGCTTCCGCCAGCAGATCCGGTTCATCACCCCCCAATTGCAGGGCGATCGGTTTCTCTGCTGGATCAAAACCCAACAGCACCTCACGGCGGCCGTGATGCAAGGCCTTGGCCACCACCATCTCGGTGTAGAGCAGGGCGTGGCGGCTCACCTGTCGCATCAGCACCCGGAAGTGCCGATCGGTGTAGTCCATCATCGGCGCCACGCTGAAGCGATGGGCCGGTGGGTGCTGGGGGCTGGCGCTGAAGAGGGTCACTCCCCCATGCTGCAACCACACGTGCACAGTTTTGCGATGGCCCAGTGGCAACGGCGTTCCCTGCTGCAGGCGGTCGCGGCATCCCTCGGTGCCCTGCTGCGCCCTGGGTTGGCCGCTGCTGCAGCAGCCACTGATCCGGCTTGGCAGCTCACGGAGGATCAATGGCGTCAGCGTTTGGCTCCGGATGCGTTCAGGGTGTTGCGCCAGGAGGGCACGGAAGCTCCGTTCAGCAGTCCGCTCAACAGTGAGAAGCGCAAGGGCACCTTTGTGTGCGCTGGTTGCCAGCAGCCCCTGTTTGCCAGCAGCACCAAGTACGACAGCGGCACCGGCTGGCCCAGTTTCTGGCAGCCCTTACCCAAGGCAGTGGCCACCCAGATTGATTTCCGTTTGATCGTGCCCCGCACCGAATACCACTGCAGTCGCTGCGGTGGCCATCAGGGCCATGTCTTTGGGGATGGTCCCCAGCCCACCGGTAAGCGCTATTGCAACAACGGCGTGGCCTTGGCTTTTGTTCCCGATGTCTGAACCAGTGCCCCTGGTGGTGGCTGGTGGTGGTGCTGCCGGGTTCATGGCGGCGATCACCGCCGCTGAAGCCGGGGTGCCCGGGGTGCAGCTGTGGGAGGCCACCGCCGAGCCATTGGCCAAGGTGCGCATCAGCGGCGGCGGCCGCTGCAATGTCACCCATGCCTGCTGGGATCCCCGCGAGCTGGTGGGCCATTACCCCCGCGGTCAGCGGCCGCTGAAGGGGCCGTTCAGCCGGTTTGCTGCAGGCGATGCCGTGGCTTGGTTTGCCGAGCGTGGGGTGGAGCTGCTGGAGGAGGAGGACGGTCGCATGTTTCCGGCCAGCAACAGCTCCGCCAGCGTGGTGCAGGCCCTGCGCCGCGCCGCTGAGCGGGCTGGTGTGCAGCTGCAGCCCCAACGGGCGTTGCAGGCGGTGAGCCCGCAACCCGGGGGATTTCTGCTGCAGGCCCGTGGCCAGGTACCACCGCAGCACTGCCAGCGTTTGTTGTTGGCCACTGGAGGCCATCCCAGTGGCCGCCGCATTGCCTCAGCCCTGGGCCATCAGGTGGTGTCGCCGGTGCCGTCGTTGTTCACCTTGCGCCTGCAGGCTCCCTGGCTCACGGCCCTGGCGGGTTTGAGCCAGAGCCCCGTTGCGCTGGAGTTGCAGGTGGGCAGTGAGCGCTTTCGCCAGCAGGGCATTGTGTTGGCCACTCACTGGGGGTTGAGCGGCCCCGCTTTGCTGCGGCTGACCGCTTTTGCCGCACGCGCCCTGCAGCAGCAGCACTACCGCGGCCAGCTGCGCATCAATTGGTGCGGTTCCCTCGATGTCGAAGGCTTGCGCTTGGCCTTGCACCAGGCCCGCACGGAGCTGGCCCGGCGGCAACTTGCCAACGGCAGGCCGCCGGAGCTTCTGCCTTTGCGTCGGCGGCTCTGGCTGGCCCTGTTGCAGCAGGCTGGTTTGGATCCTGCGAGCTGTTGGGCCGAGTTACCGCGCCGCGCTGAACAACGGCTCAGTGAGGTGCTGTTGCGTTCTCAGCTGCCCGTCAGCGGCCGCGGTCCCTTTGGTGAGGAGTTTGTGACCGCAGGTGGGGTGGATCTCGGTGAGGTGAACCTGGCCACGATGGAGAGCCGGCTGCTGCCGGGTTTGCATTTCGCCGGTGAGCTGCTCGATGTGGATGGTGTGACCGGTGGCTTCAACTTCCAGCACTGCTGGAGCAGTGGCTGGATTGCCGGCACCGCATTGGCCGCGGCCCTCACTGGATGTTCTCAAACACGCTGAACATCGGCAGGTACATGGCCAGCAGGATTGAGCCCACGATGCCGCCCACCACCACGATCATCGCCGGTTCAAGCATGGCGGTCATGGCCTTCACCGTGGCTGCGATTTCGTCTTCGTAGAAATCGGCCACTTTCGAGAGCATGGCGTCCACCTCGCCGCTCTCTTCACCGATCAGCAGCATGCTCATCGCCATGGCGGGAAACACCTTGCGCCGCTCCAGCGCCAGGCTGAGGGTTCCCCCCTGCTGAACTTCCAGCTTCGAGCCCTCGATCGCTTCGGCGAGCACCCGGTTGCCCACCGTGTCGCGCACGATGTCGAGCGCCATCAGGATCGGCACGCCTGCCCGGGTGAGTGAGCTGAAGGTGCGGCAGAACTGGGCCGTGGCGGTTTTGCGGATCAGATCGCCGAACAGGGGCAGTTTCAGCATCAGCCCGTCGATGCGGCGGCGCCCCAGCTTGGTGGCATAGGCCCGTTTCAACAGCCATACCAGCAGCAGCAGCACGCCACTGAGGTACACCGAGAAGCTGGAGCGCAGCAGGCTGCTGAGGTTCACCATCAGCTGGGTGAAGGCGGGCAGTTCCGCGCCCAGATCTTCGAAGATGCCGGCGAAGGTGGGGATCAGAAAGATCGTCATGCCCAGGAACACGGCGATGGCAATCACCAGCACCGTGACCGGATAGCCCAGGGCCCCACGGATCTGGTTCTGCAGCTTGGCGTTGTCCTCCAGCAGCTTGGCCAGCCGTTTGAGCACCTCATCGAGAACGCCGCCGGCTTCCCCGGCTTCCACCATGGCCACGCTGAGGTTGTCGAACACCTGGGGCCAGCGGCGCAGGGCGGCCCCCAGGGATGAGCCCTGGTTCACATCCTTGGAGATGCGCAACAGAGCCCGCTTGAACATCGGCAGCTTCTGCTGCTCCGCCAGGATTTCCAGGCTGCGCACGATGGGCACACCAGCGCTCACCAGGGCGGCCATCTGGCTGGCGAACACCGCTTTGTCCTTGACCGCAGGGGTTTTCTCCAGCGAGAGGGTCAGCCCCCGCTGCACCTTCTCGCCACCGCCGGTGTCGGCGTTGAGGCTGATCGGGATGATGCCCCGCTGGCGCAGGCTGCGTTTGGCGCTGACCAGATCTGCGGCCTGCAAGCGCAGGCGCTGTTCCTTGCCCTGGCGGTTTTTGTAGATCGCAACGAAGCGTTGGCTGGCCATCAGGCCTCACCCAGCAGCCGCGAGAGCTCATCCGGTTTGCTGGCTTTGCTGAGCGCTTCCTCCCTGGCCACCGCGCCGCTGCCCACCAGATCAGCCAGGGCCCGTTCCAGGGTTTGCATGCCGTACTGGCCACCGGTTTGCAGCTGGGAATAGATCTGCGCGGTTTTGCCCTCGCGGATCAGGTTGGCCAGGGCTGGGGTGTTCACCATGATTTCCTGGGCCATCACCCGCCCGAAGGCACCGGCTGGTGGGTTCAGCCGCTGGCAGAGGGTTTGGGCGAACACCGCCACCAGGCTGCCGCTGAGCTGCACGCGGATCTGGGTTTGCTGCGCTGGAGGAAACACATCCACCATGCGGTCCACAGTTTGTGCCGCCGAGCTGGTGTGCAAGGTGCCGAACACCAGATGGCCTGTTTCCGCTGCGGTGATCGCCAACTGGATCGTTTCGAGATCGCGCATCTCCCCCACCAGGATCACGTCGGGGTCTTCGCGTAGGGCGGCTTTGAGCGCATTGGCGAAGCTGCGGGTGTCCTCCCCCAGTTCACGCTGGTGAATCACGCTGCGGGCTGGCCGATACACGAATTCGATCGGATCCTCCACCGTGAGGATGTGTTCAGCGCGGGTTTGATTGATGTGCTCCAGCAGGGCGGCCAGGGTGGTGGTTTTGCCTGAGCCGGTGGGCCCGGTCACCAGCACCAGGCCCCGCGGCCGTTCGCTGATCTCGCGCACCACCTCCGGCAGCCCCAACTGCTCAAGGCTGGGAATGCTGTTGCCCAGGGCCCTGAGGCAGGCCGCGTAGCAGCCTTTCTCCCTGTACACATTCACCCGGAAGCGGGCCACCCCCTTGAGCCCATAGGAGCAATCCAGCTCCCAGGTCTGCTCCAGCTGTTTGCGTTGGTTGTTGTTCAGCAGGCTGAAGATCAGCCGGTTGCAGCTGTCTTCGGCCAGGGTTGTGTCAACGATCGGCTGAAGCCTGCCGCTGAAGCGGCCATAGGGGGGCAGTCCGGCGGAGAGGTGCAGGTCGCTGCCGCCCCGCTCCACCAACTGCTCCATCAGGGTTTCGATCTGCAGCTCCATGGCAGCGCGGCCGAGGTTCCCTACTCCTGCAGTGTGCCCCTGGGAGTCAGGCAGTAGGGGCAATCAATCCATTCATCCTGCAAACCCGCTCCGCAGCCCCTGCAGCTGGCGGTGCTCAGGTGACGGGCCCGGATCTCCTGTTCCAGGCCGGAATCGGTCAGCAGCACCCGCTCCACCTCCTCCAGGCTGGTGTCCCCATTGCGGGCCAGCTTGAGCCCATAGCCCAGCAGGGTTCGCATGCCGTTCTCCAGCGCCAGCCGCCTGAGCTGGTCGGTGCCGGCCCCCTGGCCAATGGCGGCGGCCATGCCCTCATTGATCCGCATCACCTCGTACACCCCGATCCGGCCGCGGTAGCCCACGCCATCACAGTGGCTGCAGCTGTTGCTGGCGGGGGGCTTGTAGAAGCGCACGTTGGTGATGTCACTGGCCTGCAGGCCCAGGCGCGCCAGGCTGGCTTCACTGGGGTTGTGGGGCTCGCGGCAGTGGGTGCAGAGGCGCCTCAGCAGCCGCTGGGAGAGCACACCAATCAGGGCGGCACTGAGCAGGAAGGTTTCCACCCCCATCTCCTGCAGCCGTGCCACGGCGCTGGGGGCGTCGTTGCAGTGGAGCGTGGTCAGCACGAGGTGGCCGGTGAGGGCGGCCTCAATCGCGGTCTTGGCGGTTTCCTGGTCGCGGGTTTCGCCCACCAGCAGCACGTCGGGGTCCTGACGCATGAAGGCCCGCAGCGCCAGGGCGAAGTCGTAGCCCTTCTCCCGGTTCACCTGGGTCTGGGAGATGCCCTTGAGCGTGTATTCGATTGGGTCTTCGACCGTGGAGATGTTCACGCCGGGGTCGT
>JAYKHZ010000113.1:0-21056 GCA_035286165.1 Synechococcus sp. | reverse complement strand
TGGCCGATGTCCATGGCGCTGCCGCCCCCATCCACCAGCCAGCCCCAGCCGCCGCAGCGGTGTTCGCGGCCGCTGCTGTCGCGGCCGATGGCGATCGAGCCGGTGCCACTGATCAGCACGATGCCGGCCTGTCGTGGCGCGAAGGCTCCCGCCAGGGCGGTGCGTTCATCACCGCACACCAGCACGTGCTCGCAGGCCAGGGTGTCTTTGGCGATCTGCAGCCCAAGCCGTTGGCTGGGGCTGCCCGCTTCGATGCCACTGGCCCCAATGGCCGCAGCCAGCAGGCTGGTGGCTGTGCCGCTGGAGCTCAGTCCGGCGTTCTCACATGCCGCCTCCAGGCTGCTGCGCAGCGCTGAGGCAAAACGCTGTGGTCCAGCAGCGCTGCCCAGATGGCTGACGCCGCTGCCCTCGCCTTCGCCGATCAGCTCGCCAGTGCTGCGGGCCAGGCGGCAACGGGTGTGGGTTTGGCCAGCATCAAAACCAGCCAACACGTCCGCAGCAGGGATTGGCGTGCTCATGGGCTCAACCCCGTTGCTGCCGGGCCAGCCTCTGGGCCGCCCCGAGGGTGGCCAGGGCGAGCCAGCCACTGAGTTGCACTTCAGGGCGGAAGAAGATGGTGTCCACCAAGCCATGGCCAGCCAGGCCGATCACGGCGGCCATTGCGCCGATGGCCGGCAGGCTCAGCAGCAGTTCGCGTTGCAGCTGCTGCCAACCGATGCGCAGGCTGCTGATCAGCAATCCCAGCCCTGCAATCAGGCCAGGAATGCCGGTTTCCACCGCCAGTTCGAGCGGCACGGAGTAAGCGCTGAGGGCGGTGAAGCGGGGTTGCTGGAAGAGTGGATAAATCAGGTTGAAGGCGCTGTTGCCAGGGCCGATGCCCAGCCAGGGCCGGGCCTGGATCATCTGCAGGGCCGACATCCATACGTTGATGCGGAAGTTGTTGGAGCTGTCCTCCCGGCCTGCCGCCATGCTCAGCAGTCGGATGCGGAGTGGTTCGATCTTCACGGCCGCCAGCACCAGGGCCACAATCACGGCACTGATCACCAGGGGCGGCAGCAGCCGCCGCATCAGGGGGCCCAGGTGCCTGGTCTGGCGCAGCAGCAACAACAGGCCCAGGCTGGCGAGGGCCAAGAGCAGGCCAATCCAGCCGCCTCGGCTGTAGGTGAACAGGGCAGCGGCCAGGCCGCTGCTGAGGCTGGCCAGGGCCAGCAGGCGGGGCCAGAGCCCTTGCCAGCGCATCAGGGCGATCACGGCCAGGGGCAGGATCGGCACCAGATAGCCCGCCAGCAGGTTGGGGTTGCCGAGGGTGCTGTAGATGCGGCGGGTGCCGTCGGCCACCGAGTTGGGATCGGCCCAGAGGGCCAGATCTTCGCTGGGGGCATAGAGCTGGCGCAGACCGATCACGCTGGTGGCCAGCTCCCCCAGCAGCAGGCCGGCCAGCAGGCGGTTCCACCAGTGGGGCGCCTGCTCCAGCAGCCGGCGCATCAGGGCATAGACCCCGAGATAACTCAGCAGTTTCAGTAGACCTTTGGCCGCGGCGGCGGGCACCGGTGAACAGCCGGTGGCCAGCAAGGCCAGGGCCAGGTAGGCCAGCAGCCAGCCATTGATGGATCCCAGCCGTCCGCTGGCTGGCGGTGTGGCCAGGCCCCATACCACCCACAGCAGCCCGCAGGCTGTGATCAGCAGCCCCAGCCCGGAGCGGCTGAGGAAAGGCATCAGCAGCAGCAACAGGGTCAGCAGCGCCCCTGCCAGCTGGGGCAGACGTTGGCGCAGCCGGCTGTTGCCATCCCCAGCCAGCAGGCCTTGCCAGCCCAGCAGCCAAGGTGCGGCCGGCGATGAACTCATGGGGCGGCGGTGGTGGGAGCGCCTGGATTATGGAGGCGATTGCCTTGGCCGGTGCAGCGAAACAGGCGCCGGTACACCGGTAGGCCTTGGGCCAGCACGTATTGCTCCCGCTCCGTGCTGATGGGAAGCGGGTTCTGCTGTAGCCATTGGCCGCCATCGAGGGCCTCGAAGCCACCGGCACTGGTGACCGCTTCCAGCATCTGCTCGATCACCTCCGGCACATCGCTCTGCAGCAGCAGCTGGGCGTTGGCGGGCATGGCATCCGCCAGCCAGCCGATCAGTTCCGGCTGCACCATGCGGCGCTTGTGGTGCCGCTTTTTGAACCAGGGATCGGGGTACTGGATGGTGACCAGCTCCAGGCGGCTGGGCTGCTGGGCCAGCAACCAGCGCTGCAGGCTCACGTTGGCGTTGCAGAACAGGAAGCGCAGATTGCCGAGCTCCAGCTGTTCCCGCTCCCGTTCAGCTGCAGTCACCAGCGGGAGGCGGATCTCCAGGCCCAGGTGGTTGCGCTGCGGGTGCTCAGCCGCCATGGCCAGCAGGAAGCGCCCGCGGGCACAGCCGATGTCGAGATGCAGGGGCAGGGAGGGATCGGCGAATAACTCAGCCGGCGAGGGGAGATCCCGCTCCACCTGAAAGAAGCTGCTGAGGGGGTTGACGTGCTGCCGCACTGGTTTCAGGACTGGCTTGGCACCACAAAAGCCCAGCAGGCGGTGTACCCATGCAGTTGGGTGCTGCCGTCGACCGGGCCGATCTCACCATTGCAGAACAGCCCGCTGATGGGCAGCTCCGGGAACTGTTGGCGGCACAGTGCGGCATCCACATGGGGCTCGCCGTAGAGGCCCTGGCCGCGGCCCATGCAGGCGAACAGCACCGCTGTGAGTGCCTGGGGGCTCTGTTGTTGCTGCTGGTGCAGCAGGTTGCGCAGCTCCTGGCGGGAGGTGTCGCCATCGCGCAATTGGAATTGCAGGCGTTGGCCCACCTGCAGCCGGTCAGCCACGGCCATGGCGCCATGGCGTGGGTCCACACCCATCAGGTTGCGCACCAGAAACGCCGGGCTGTCCTCACTGGGCTGCAGTGAGAAGCGGTTGCGCGCCAGCCCCACAAAGAGGGAGTGACGCAGGCGCTCGCGGTCGTCTTCGGAGAGGGTGTCGATCACCTTTTGCAGCGCCGTCACGGGGCTGGCCAGGTCATCGCCCTCCCTCAGTTCGAGCACCACATTGCGCTTGGCTTGCTCCACCTCGAACACCGGTCCGATCGGGCGGCAGCCCTGGGCCACCACCGCCTCCACGCTCCAGTCCCCGCTGATCACGCAGCCCACGGCGCCCCGGCGCACGCTGTCGCCGTAGAACAACACCCCGTGGTTGCCGTTGTGGGTGCCCGCCAGGCCCCCCACCTTCTGCATGGCTGGGAAGGCGTAGTCGAGCCCACTGACGAGATCATTGATGCCGCCACTGTTGGGATCCACCCACAGCACCATGCCGCCACCGGCAGTGGGATCAGCACCCACCGCCTCAATCCAGGGTTGGGTGGGGCCATCGAGATCCGGTAGCTCCTCTGGATCGATGTGAAAGCAGGTCACCTGGGCGCCAGGGAGGCGCAGCAGCGTCACGCTCAGGCCTGGGCCCTGCTCCAACTCCTGGGGTTGCCCTTCGCTGTTGGTGCCCACCACACCGCCACCACAGGCCCCAAGCCAATGGTCGGCTTTCAGCTTGCGCTGCAGGAGCGGCAGCAAGCGCGGCAGATCGGTGGCAAAGCCGGTGCTGCAACTCACCAGGGCGAGATCAGCCTTGCCCACGGTGTTGAGGCTGGCCGCCACCTCCTGCACCGCTTCTTCCAGGGAAGCGCGGTTGGAGAGGGCTGTGCGGGCGATCGCCGCTGAGCCAGCGCTCTTGAACCAGGGCAGCATGGGCTCGCAAGGTCTGATTGGACGCTACAGCTGCGCCGCGGATAATGAGCGCTCCTGTGCATACGGCATGCCGCTCCCCCTGCTGCGCAGCCTGATCTGGCTGGATTACCGCCTGGCTTTGCTGTTTGCTGTCGGCCTGCCGCTGGTGTTGTTGATCTGGGCCCTGGCCCGGCGTGAGCAGGCGCTGGTGCGCTTGCTCACCCTCTACTGGCAGGTGAGCAGCCTGTTGGGCATCACCGTGTTGCTGATGGTGGATGGGGTGCCCCTGGCTTTCTTCACCAGCACCCTGGCCAATCTGTTCATCCTGATCGGCCTCTGGTTCTGGTCAGACCTCAACGAAGAACTGGCTGATTTGCCCCCTTACAGGGCCCTGCCGCTCACCGTGCGCTGCTGGCGCTGGGCCATGACCGGGCTCAGCCTGGTGGGGCTGGTGCTGAGTGCCACGGCCCTGGGCTGTGGTTTCGGTGATGCCGGCGCCAGTGTTTGCCAGCTGTGGATGGAGGCGCCCCGCCAGTTCCACGATCAACTGGCGATCGTGCTGGGCTTTCTGTTTGGCGGCAGCTGGACCGCCACCGTGTCGGCCTTTTTTGGTTACCTCGGCCTGGCTGCCTATGGCGTTGGGCTGATTCAGTTCCTTGTGGTGCGTTTGCCCCGTCAGGGGCGTTTGGCTGGTGGCTTCTGATCTGCTGGTCCAACTCGAGGCGCTCAGCAGTCGCTTCCCGCTGCGGGCCCTGCGCCTGCGCGGCACCCTGCCAGGTGATCAGGGACCTGAGCCCTTTGAGTTGGTGCTCTTTCGTGGTTTCAGCAGCAGCCTCACCCACCCCACCGAGTTCGATCCCGACCATCCGCTGCTACCCGATGGCAGCGAATTGAGTGGTGCTGAGCTGCTGCAGGCTCCCCTGATTCCAGGGCAAGAGCAGGTGCTGGCCGGGCCGGTTCCCGCTGCCGAGTTCCTGTTGCCGGAGCGCTGGCAGGCCTGAAACTCAGGCCGGCAGCGCCTCGATGCAGCGGCCGCAGATGGTGGGATGGGCTTCGTGGGCGCCGATGTCATCGGTGTAGTGCCAGCAGCGCTCACACTTCTCGCCGCTGGCGCGGCTGATGCGCACGGTCACCCCATCGGCTTCGGCCTGCACCAGCGGTGCTGCGGGGGCGTTGCCACCAATCTGCAGTTGGCTCACCAGCAGCCAGTCGGCCAGGTTGTCCACGCTCGGATGGGGGCTGGCCTGCAGCTGTTCCAGAGCCGCCTGCAGGGCCTGGGCCAGATCGCCATCGCCAAGCTCCAGTTGCACCGCGGCTTCCAGTGAAGCCCCCAGGGCCCCCTGGCTGCGGCAGGTTTCCAGCTGGCGATTCACCAAAGCCCGCAGCTGCACCACCGCGTTGATGGCGCTGCCAGCCTCCGCTGAAAGATCGCTCCAGCCAGGCTCCGCCTTGGGCCAACCGCGTTGGAACACCGACCGCTCGCTCACCGCATAGGGCAGGTGTTGCCAGATGTCCTCGGCCATGTGGCAGAGCACCGGGGCGATCATGCCGGCCAGGCGCTCGAGCACCAGGGCCATCACCGTTTGGCAGCTGCGGCGGCGGAAGCTGTTGCTGCCGCTCACGTACAGGCGATCCTTGGCGATATCCAGATAGAGGTTGGAGAGGTCCACCACGCAGAAGTTCTGCAGGGTCTGGAAGAAGCGGTAGAACTCGTAGCGCTCGAAGTTGGCGCTCACGTCATCGAGCACCTGGGCGGTGCGTTGCAGCATCCAGCGATCCAGCAGCGGCAGCTGCTCCAGCGGCACCGCATCGCGGCTGGGATCGAAATCATGCAGGTTGCCCAGCAGGTAGCGGGCGGTGTTGCGCACCTTGCGGTACACATCAGCCAGCTGTTTCACGATGCCTGGGCCCAGGGGCACATCGGCGGAGTAGTCCACGGAACTCACCCAGAGCCGCAGCACATCAGCGCCAAAGGCGGGTTCTTGCTTCTGGTTGTTGCCCCCCTCCACGATCACCGCGGGATCCACCACGTTGCCCAGGGATTTGCTCATCTTGCGGCCCTTCTCATCGAGGGTGAAGCCGTGGGTGAGCACCCGTTTGTAGGGGGCGTGGCCATTCACCGCCACCGAGGTGAGCAGGCTGCTCTGGAACCAGCCGCGGTGCTGATCGGAACCTTCCAGGTAGAGATCGGCCGGATAGCGCAGGGCGTCGCCATCGCCGTCGTCCTCCAGACCCCGCAGCACGCCGGCCCAGGACGAGCCGCTGTCAAACCACACATCCATGGTGTCGGTGCCCTTGCGCCATTGCTCGGCCTGGTCGCGGTAGGCCGGAGGCAGCAGTTCGGCTTCATCGCGCTCCCACCACACATCGGCGCCGTGCTCAGCGATCAGGGCCTGCACGTGGTTCAGGGTGTCGGCATTGACCAGCACCTCACCGCTGCTGCGGTGATAGAAGACCGGAATGGGCACGCCCCAGGTGCGCTGGCGGCTGATGCACCAATCGCCCCGCTCGCGCACCATGCCCTCGATGCGGTTGCGGCCGCTGGCGGGTAGCCATTCCACTTCGGAGATGGCGGCCAGGGCCTGGTCGCGGAAGCCCTCTACCGAGGCAAACCACTGTTCGGTGGCGCGGAAGATGGTGGGCTTTTTGGTGCGCCAGTCGTAGGGGTAGCGGTGCTCATAGCGCTGTTCGCACAGCAGCGCACCGGCCTCCTTGAGGGCCTCGATGATCGCTGGGTTGGCATCTTTCAACACGTTGAGACCAGCGAAGGGGCCCGCCTCTTCGGTGAGCCAGCCCCCTTCATCCACAGGGCAAAGCACCGGCAGATCGTGCTTGCGGCCGGTGTTGAAGTCATCCACGCCGTGGCCTGGTGCGGTGTGAACCAGGCCGGTGCCGGCTTCGGTGGTGATGTAGTCACCGCCCACCACAACGGGGCTGGTGCGCTCCAGCAGCGGATGGCGGTAGCGGCTGCCCTCCAGGGCTTCCCCCTTGAGGCTGAGCAGCGGTGTGAGGGGTTCATCGAGCTGTCGGGCCAGGCTGTCCACCAGCTCGGTGGCCACCAACAACCGGCGTCCACCGGAGCCGCTGCAAACGCTGTAGTCCAGCCTGCCGTTAACGGCCACAGCGAGGTTGGCCGGCAGGGTCCAGGGTGTGGTGGTCCAGATCGCCACCGCCAGCGGCCCGTCGCTCAAGCCAGCGGCATCGAGGGCGGTTTGCAGCCCTGTTGAGCGTTGTTCCAGCTCAAAAGCCACAAACACACTGGGGGAGGTGTGGCCATCGGGATACTCGAGCTCGGCCTCCGCCAGCGCCGTGCGCGAGCTGGGACTCCAGTGCACCGGCTTCAGGCCCCGGTAGATGTGGCCGGCCAGCACCATGCGACCGAACACTTCGATCTGAGCGGCTTCGTACCGCTTTTGCAGGGTGAGGTATGGGGTGTCCCACTCACCCCAGATGCCCCAGCGTTGGAATCCCTGCTTCTGGCCTTCCACCTGCTCAAGGGCGTAGGTGTGAGCCTTGCGGCGCAGCTCCAGTGGACTCAGGTTGCGCCGTTCTTCCCCCTTGAGGCTCTGCAGCACCTTGAGCTCAATCGGCAGGCCGTGGCAGTCCCAGCCAGGGATGTAGCGCGCCCGGCGGCCCTGGAGCAGCTGGTACTTGTTGACGATGTCCTTGAGCGTCTTGTTGAGGGCATGACCCACATGCAACGCACCATTGGCGTATGGCGGTCCGTCGTGCAGGGTGAACCGCTCTCCGGGGTTGTTCCTGCTGAGGTTGGTGTAGAGGTCGAGCTCCTGCCAGAACTGCTGCAGTTCCGGCTCGCGCACGCGGGAGTTGGCGCGCATCGAGAAGCTGGTCTGGAGCAGGTTGAGGGTGTCTTTGTAGGAAAACTCGCTCGCCGTCACCGTCGCCCACGTCTGCTGGGGGGATTATCCGCTCCGGCCGTCCTCCAGCAGGGCATCCACCTCATCGAGTGAGCTGATCACGGTCAGCTTGGGCTCTGCGGATGCCTGGGCGGGTTGCGGGGTGGGGTCGAGGATCTCGGCTTCGAGCAATGGCAGCTCCTCATCACTCGCTGTCTTGTCCGTCTCTGTGATCGTGTCGGATGTGCTGTTGGAGAGGTGTTCCGGCCCAGCCTTTGGATCTGGTTCCACATCGGGCTTCAGCTCAGGTTCTGGCTTGACATGCAAAGCGTCCGTTGGTTCGGCTTCTGGCGCTGGCGCTGGATCGAGCTCTGCAGCCGGTTTGGTTTTGGTTTCGGGTTCCGATTCGGCTTTGGTTTCCTCTTCCAGTACGGCTTCGAATTCTGGTTCGGGCTCTGCGTCCGCCGCCTCCGCTGCTTGCTCTGGTTCTGCCTTTTGGCTGCCTGCAGGCTCAGTGGGGTCAGCTGACGCTGCAGGCTCGGGTTCCTGCTCCTTGGGCTGCTCCTGGCTCTCCGCCGCTTGATTTGCAGCACTCGCTTCGGCGGTTGGTTCCGCCTCTGCAGCCGGTTCTGCTGATACCGCCGCTGTTGTTTCTGCAGTGGGCTCGGCTGCAGCCTCGGCGGGTTGCTCGCGCACCCAGCGTTTGGTGATCTGTGGTTTGCGCAGCCGCTCCCGCAGCCAGCTCAGCAGCGAGAGGCCGGCCACGATCAGCTTGCTGCCGGCTTCCAGCAGCAACTGCAACTGAGCTTGCCAGTGGTCGCGCTGCATCAGCCGGCTGCGCTGCTCCTCGGCCAGGGCCGCCCAGCGCTGTTGGCCCACTTCCGTGCCAAGCCGGCCAATCAGCAAGCCACCGCACAGCACCCCCAGCATGGGTGCGCCGGTGAGGCGATCAGCGCAGGTCACCAGCACCAGAGCCAGGAGCAGCACCACAGCGGCCCAGAGACCATCACGGGCCCGCGTGAGTTCTGGTGCCAGCAGCGGCAACAGCATCAGCATCAGGCCAGCCAGCAGGGCCAGAGATCCGATCAGAACGGCCAGCACGGCAGCAAGGTTGCTGCAGCCATTCAAGCGCTGCTTACAGTCGGGAGACGCCCACCTGGCGGAATTGGTAGACGCGCTGGTTTTAGGTACCAGTGGCCTTGGTCGTGGGGGTTCAAGTCCCCCGGTGGGCAGTTCCGGAATGAATTGGAACTGGGGACGACAAAGCCTTATCCGTGTCCACGTTTGGGTCTCACGGGTCTTGGGCTGTGGTGGTTCGCGCAACGCTGGCGACCCTTGCGGTGCTCGGGACCTGTTGCGGCAGTGCATTGCCCCTGGAAGGCGCACTGGGGCAGCGTGCTTATCACCAGTGGGGCCCCGGAGTCAGTGCTGCGCCGGTGCCGGCCGGCTGGCACCACGTGGAAGGGCTCGAAGTGGTGCTCACCAGCCACGGTGTTCCTGTGGTGTATCGCGACAACTGCCCTGATGGCTTGGAGGGTCTTTATGACCCCAGGGGAAATCAGGTGCTCATGTGTCGCAACACGATGCCGAACACCCCTGAGAATTACTGGAACACCCTGGCGCATGAGTCGGTGCATGTGATGCAGGTGTGCCGTGACGCCAGTCCTTTGTCTGTGGGCCTTGAGCGGGTGCAAGCCAAGATGCTTGAGGGCACGCCGGAGCGCGAAAAGCTCTACATCATTTCTGCCTATCCCCCGGAGCAGCGCCTCTATGAGCTGGAAGCGCGCTGGGTGGCCAACACCTTTGATCCGGATGCGGTGATTCGATTGCTGGATGACAGTTGCACTGCATCGGCCTCTCGCCCCACCACCCAGGCGTTGTTGTCCACCCTGCTGGCTTCTGCAGGCGCTTGAGCTGCCCTTTTGCCTAGGGTGTTGAACCCTGGTGGAGAGGCGCTGCGGTGGTGACGGCATCCCCGACATTGAGTTCGGTTCCGCGGCATTTCGTTGAACCCCCACCGGCAATCAACCCGACCGTTGGCTTGTTCCTTGGTGGCTATGCCTTGGCCGCCCTCACGATTTGGGGTTGGTTTGTGGGGCAATGGCCCCTGCCGGTGTTGGTGCTGATTGGGTTTCTGGCGCTGCATTTGGAAGGCACGGTCATCCACGACGCCTGCCATAACGCGGCCCATCCAAGCCGTTTTTGGAATGCCGTCATGGGCCATGGCGCTGCGCTGCTGCTGGGCTTCAGTTATCCGGTGTTCACGCGGGTGCATCTTCAGCATCACGCCCATGTGAACGATCCCAAGCACGACCCCGACCACATCGTTTCAACGTTTGGTCCGTTGTGGTTGATTGCACCGCGCTTCTTTTATCACGAGTATTTCTTCTTTCAGCGCCGACTTTGGCGTCGATATGAGTTGTTTGAGTGGGCCTTGGCGCGCACAATTTTCGTGTTGATCATCGTGGCGGCAGCCCGTGGTGATTTTCTTCAATTCATTTTTAATTGCTGGTTTGCACCAGCCTTATTGGTGGGCGTCACCCTGGGCCTCTTTTTTGATTATCTGCCCCATCGTCCATTCAGTTCCCGCAACCGTTGGCGCAATGCCAGGGTTTATCCGGGCAAAACCATGAATCTTTTGATCATGGGGCAGAACTATCACTTGGTCCACCATCTATGGCCCTCGATTCCCTGGTTCCAGTACCAGGCTGCGTATCAAGCCACCAAGCCTCTGCTTGATCGCAAGGGTTCACCTCAGCGGCTGGGAATTTTTGAGACCCTGCACGATTTCGGGAATTTTTTCTACGACGTCTTACTTGGCATTCGCAGCCACAGTCGCAGTCGTTCCAAGCTGCGCTGGGTGGCTCATATGGTTCCTGGTTTCGAAAACCGACGCCGGGTCATTTCGCTGTTGCATCGCACCAGCGTCGGGCCCCGCTGAGCGGGGCTTGCCGCTGATGGTCAGCTGTTGAGGATTTTTGGCACACGGAAGAAATCACCTTCCCGCTGGGGAGCTTGATCCAGCAGCTCCTCTCGAACAGGGGTGGGAACCACCTGATCGTCACGGGTCACATTCACCACTTCAACAGCTCGGGTGGTGGGGGGCACATCGGTGGTGTCGATGGCCTCCAATTGGGCCACGAAATCAAGGATGCGCTCCAGCTGGGGCGTGAAGGTGGCGATGCTCTCGTCAGGAAGCTCCAGCCTGGAGAGCTGGGCCACCTTGCGCACGTCGTCGGCACTGATGCGGCTCATGGGGCCTGGATGCGCAGGAAATCCTCCAGATCTTTGCAGAGTGCCGTGGCAGCGAGCTCGAGAAAGCTGGCGCCATGGGCAGGCTGGGCCAGATGGGGCGATGAGCCCATGCGTCCATCGGGATGGCGCCGGCGGAAATCCTCTGGGCCATGGATCGGTCCTGCGGGAGCCGGCTCCGGTAAGGGCCGTTGCAGCTGCTGCAGGCTGGGTTCGAGATGCAGGGTGAGCGCGATTTCACTCGGGGTGGCGTGTTGGCCTTCCCGATCGCCGTAGAGCCGGCGCGCCTCTTGATACACGGGTCCTGCCATGAACCAATTGGCGAGTCGGCATTGGAGCTTGGGTGCCACCGCCAGCTGCCGGCGGCGTGCTTCGCCATAGGCCTCAGCAAAGGCGGCCTTGGTGGTGGCGATGTTGCCGCCATGGCCATTGATCACAAAGATCCGCTCAAAACCGTGGCCGGCCAGGGACAGCACCACATCCCGCATCACCGCCAGCAGCGTGCTCGGCTGCAGGCTCACGGTGCCTGGGAAGCCCAGGTGATGCTCGGCCATGCCGAAGGCCTGAGCCGGGGTCACCAGAACGCCACTGCGCCGCCCGACTTCAAGGGCAACGGCTTCTGCGGTGAGGGCATCGGTGCCGATGGCGCCGGTGGGGCCATGCTGCTCGGTGGATCCCAGGGGCACGATCACGCCTTTGCAGTGCCTCAGATAGCTCTCCACCTGGGGCCAGCTGCGCAGCTGCAGCCGGATGGCCTCAGCACTGTCTACGGGGCCGGGAACGTAGGCGGTCATGCCAGGGAACAATCTGGGCTGATGATCGCTCAGTGGGCTGTGCCGTTGCCGCTGTAGGCATCGGTGTCATAGAAGCCACCACTCAGCCCGAAGAACACCAGCGAAATGCTGAACAGGATGGCGAGGGGGATCAGCAGTTGCGCAAGGGTCACAGCTGAAAAAAGCTCTTGATCTCAACAGTAGCGATGGTTTGCGGGTGCGGGAGTGGAAAAGGCGGAAGCGTTGGTTGGCGTTATGCGTAGGGCTGGTACGACTTCTCTTCAATCAGATTGGAGTGATAGCGGATGTTGATGTCGCGCTTCATGGCGGCCCGTCGATCATTGTGCTGGTAAACCGATCGGGCGAGCTTGATGAAGCTTGGGCCAAAGTTCTGATCCCTTTCGTGTTCACGGATCTGATCTTCAATCTCCCAAAGTTGCTGGTTGATGGCTTGCAGGGCTTGGATCAGTGCAGGCTCAATGCTGAGATTCAGTTGGCTCAGGGTTGTGCGCAGGGCTTCGAGTTCCTTGGTGCTGTTCTGTTGAGCTTGGCCACACAGCTTGCTGGTTTTGATTGTCAGGATTGTGATCTTGTCAATCAGCTCACCCAATGAAATGGGTGCGAGGATTTCTGGCTGTTCAGGCTGTTGGCTGGCCATTGCTGTTGCGCCTAACCCTGTGGTGCTGATGTGGTCGGTCTAGTGCGCTCAGGTGATGGGATCGCAAAATCTGCTGAAAATTTCAGGTCGGATGCTTGGCCGTTACTTGCAGGATCAATCGTTGCTCCTAAGCTTGATTTGGTTATTGGTGCTGTTGGGTCTGCAGCAACTTCTGGATGGCTGTCGGTTTTGAAGGTTTTTTTATTAATCTTGAATCCTGCAAAGAGCGGCGAGAGTCGCTTTTGAAGCATCTTCAGGTTCAGAGGTTCTCACTCGAGGCTTATTCGAGATTTGCGGCCATTGCCCCTTTGGATCCACAGGAGCATAAACAGTTTGGCTTGTCGTCTCGCGGGGAGCTGGGGATTTGGCGTTCAACCATTGCCTTGATGCGTGCCATTGACTTGGTTCCAGGTCCTCCTGTGGTGCATTGCATGGAGGATGATGCGCGCTTTTGTGCTGCGGCTCCTGGGTTGATCGAATCGTTGGTTGGCTTGATGCAGCCTGAGCAAAGTAATCTTCCGCCCCTTGATCTGATTTTTCTTGATTCTTTTCTTGATGTGTCTCGGTTGGAGGCGTTGCTGGAGCGCTTGCCGCCGCAGCAGCAAGCCTCAGTGGAGCCGCTGAGTGCAGCGGTTGAATTTCTTCCTGCTCAGGCGTATCTGGCTTCATTAACGTCATTTTTGGTGGCTCGCTCCTCGGCAGGATTAATTGCTGAATTATTGAGCCGTGCGATGCAGAATTTACGGCCGCTGCCGCCGGTGGATCTTGCGTTGCGTGGCTTGTTGCGTGCTGGAGCTTTGCGGGCATTGATTTGCATGCCGCCCCTTGGTGCGCCCTCTTGGGAATCGGGATTTGTTTCCACAATTCAGTCAGCCGCCGATCAGTCGCGTCAACGCAGTCAGGTGGCTCATATCCTCATGCGCCAGTTTGCTTCTGGTTTGATGGCCCCGAAGGCCTGCATGCGTGCCTGGGCTGAGTTGTTTTCTCTGCCGCTGGAGGATGGTCTTGCTGCGCCTTCAAGGGCTGATTTTGTCAATCTGGTGCAACGGCATGTCTCCGCGCTTGAGCAGTTTTGAGGCGCGGCGTAGTTCCATGGCCACCTGCTCCGCCAGTGATATCCAGTCGTGGCGTTGGTGTTGGCGAAAAAGTGTTACCGATGGGTACCAGAAACTGCTGCTGCCGCTGAACCCCCAGCGCCATTCCGCTGGTTGATGCAGCAGGATCCATGTGGGGATGCCCAGGCCAGCGGCCAGGTGAGCCATGGCTGTATCCGTGGTGATGACCAGATCGCAGTTGGCCGCGATTGCAGCGGTGTCGCTCAGAGTTGTGGCGGGGTTGCGTTGGTCTCCCACGCTGCTGAAGCGCTGCTGAAAGGAGCACTGCTCCAGTTGCTCAGTGCCTGGACCGGCCTGCAGCGAAATCAGTGAGCCGGAGCAAGCGGCAGCAATCGCAGCCAATGATTCAAGCGGTGCTGAGCGTCCGCGCAGGCTGCCCACTTCCGCGGCAGGGTTGCCCTGCCAGTTGAGGCCGATCAGAGGCCGAGGCAGCTGCGCCAAGCTATGGCCCCAGTGCTTCACCCGCTTGGGTTCGGCATGCAAGTAAGCCGCTGTGCTGACAGGCTGGGTGGGGCTAACGCCCAGGTGTCCCGGCAACGAGAGCAGGGGTAGCCAGAAACCATCGCTGATGTTGTTGGCCTGGGCAGGTGTGAGCGGCTCAGGATCAATACCAGAGCTTTTGATCAAGGGGTGCAGCTTCTCCTGTGCGCAGAAGCGAATCGACATTCCGCGTTCGCGCAACATCGGGATGTAGCGCATGAATTGCAAGGTGTCACCAAGACCCTGCTCGCTGACCAACAGCAATGAATCACCATTGAGTGGTGTTTGGCCATCCCAGAGCGTGCAAGCTGGTGTGGCATGGGGCGGGGGAGCCTGTTTGGTTTTTGTGCGCCAGTTGTATTCAATCCAGCCCTGTTGATACTCACCATTGAGTAGGAGCGCTAGAGCAAGGTTGAAATGTGTTTCGGCGTGATCACTGCGCCGTTCCAGGGCCTGCTTGTAGTGTTGAATAGCTTGGCTTAAATCGCCATTTTGCTTCAAGGCATTGGCGAGGTTGTAGTGAAATTCAGGGTTGTCAGGCTCAAGCGCCAAAGCTTTTTTGAAAAGCTTAATAGCGTCATTCGTTTTCTCTTGCTCTTGCAGAATATTGCCTAGGTTGTTGAGTGAGCCGCTGTGTGTTTCGCTTTTGCTCAGCGCTGTTTTGAAACAGTGAATGGCTGCTTCTATGTTGTTGCTGAGCTTGTATGCAATGCCAAGATTGAAGTGGCTTTCGGGCTGCTCTGGCTCCTCTTTGATGGCTGCTTGAAAGGATTTGATTGCGGCTTTTAGGTCCCCATTTTCTTTTTGCGCAATGCCAAGATTGTTGAGAACTGTGCTGTTGTTAGGCGCGAGTTTCAGGGCTGTTTCGAGGCTCGTGATCGAGCTGCTGAAGTTGCCACATCGATGCAGTGCAATCCCCAAGTTGTAGTGCAGCTTGGCGTTCTGTGGTTGAAGGGTGATCGCCTGCTTGAAGGTGGTGATGGCGGCTTCCAATTGGCCTTGTTCTTGCAGGCAAACCCCCAGATTGTTGAGGCACTTGGGGTTGTTGGGTTGCACTGCAACGGCTTGTTGGTAGGCCTCAGCTGCTTGCTCAAACAGCCTGCAGTGCTGCAGTGCATTACCCAGGTTGTAATTGCTGCCTGGGTCGCTTGGTTTGAGCTTTTGTGCCTGCCGAAATGCTGTAATGGCTGCTTTCTGTTCGCCCTGAAGGCTGAGGCTGATGCCTAGGTTGGAGAGGGCGTCGTGGTAGTTGGGGCGTAATTCAATGGCTCGTCTGTAGTGCTGAATTGCGGCTTCAATGTTCCCATTGGTTTTAAGGTGATTGGCGAGGTTGTAGTGGCCTTCCGGGTAGTTCGGATTGATGCGCAGTGCTTGTTTAAGTAGGGGAGGGGCGCCTTGATGATCACCTGAGAGGTCCAGAATTGCTGCCAGGTTTCCGTAGGCGCGGTGGCTACAGGTGGTGTTGCGAATTAACTGTTGATAAATGCTCGCAGCTGCTTGAAGTTCTCCGGCCTCGATTAGTTGCTCGGCACGCGCTTCATGGGCCTCAGTCGTTTTGCTTTTGGCAGAGTTGAGTGTCTGCTTGCCGAGGCCGCTGCGTTGAGGCTTGTTCACGGCTTATGGCCTGCTGAGTTTCAATCTAGGAACGGAACAGAGTTTGTCTGCTGGGGCTTCGCCAATTCCGTTGGGGTTTGTCAGCATCAGGGGATTGCTGACTCGCTGCAGTTGTCATGGGGGAAACAGGTCAACTTGGGTTGCCTTCTTCCTTTTTCGCCCGCCCCGCCGAGGTGGTGGCCCCTGAGCTGATTGGTTGCAGGTTGGTGAAACGGCAGCCCTCTGGGGAGCTTCTTTGGGGCGTGGTGGTGGAAACAGAGGCCTATTGCCAGAGCGAGCCGGCCTGCCATGGCCACCGCAGCCGCACCAAGCGCAACAACACCCTCTTTGGTCCTCCAGGCCATTGGTATGTGTATCTCACCTATGGCATCCACCACTGCGTGAATTGCGTCACGGGTTCTGATGACTGGGCCAATGGCGTGCTGCTGCGGGCGGTGGCCCTGCCGGATGAGCCACCGCGCATCGCCGCGGGGCCAGGGTTGTTATCCCGCCGTTTCGGCATTGATGGCCGCTTTGATGCGTTGCCCGTGAGCCCTGACTCGGGCCTGTGGCTGACGCCACCGCTTGAGCCCCCTGGCGCATTGCTGCAGAGCGCCCGGGTGGGAATCCGCCAGGGGCTTGATTTGCCCTGGCGTTGGCTCCTGGCTGGTAGTCCCAGCCTCAGCAAGCCGGTGGTGCCGTTGACCTGCTCTGCGGACCAGGGTGCGACCGATCCCTAGTTTGGTGATGGATGCAACCAAAGCCCTGACCCGCTGGAGCCATCGCCACGTGCTGGATCTGGCTGCTTTCAGCCGTGATGATTTCGCCACGATGCTGGAGCTGTCGAGTCGATTTCGGGCCTTGCCCACCACGGGACCGCGCCGGATTCCTGCCCTGCAGGGCCGCTTGGTGACCACCCTGTTCTTTGAGCCCAGCACCCGCACCCGCAGCAGCTTTGAGCTGGCAGCGCGCCGATTGTCGGCGGATGTGCAGAGTTTTTCCCCCGCCAGTAGTGCCTTAGCCAAAGGCGAAAGCCTGCTGGATACCGCGCGCACCTATGTGGCGATGGGGGCTGATGTGCTGGTGGTGCGTCACAGCTGTTCAGGTGTGCCCGCTGCCCTGGCCAGGGATCTCGATCAGGCCGGCTGCCGGGTGGCGGTGTTGAACGGCGGTGATGGTTTGCACAGCCACCCCAGCCAGGCCTTGCTGGATTTGTTCACCCTGGCGCGCCATTTCGCGCCTGAGGCCCCCAGCCTTGAGGCCTTTCAGGGGCGCCGCATCGTGATCGTGGGCGATGTGCTGCATTCCCGTGTGGCGCGCTCCAACCTGTGGGCGCTCACCGCCTGTGGGGCGGAGGTGGTGCTCTGCGGGCCGGAAAGTTTGCTGCCTCAGGCGTTTGAGCGCTTTGTGCAGGCTCCGCCCCCAGGACAGGCCCGTGATCCGGTGGAGCAGCGGGGGGTGCTGCGGCTCGAGCGGGATCTCAACGCTGCCCTGGAGGGGGCTGATGCGGTGATGACCCTGCGCTTGCAGAAAGAGCGCATGCGCAGCCATCTGATCACCAGCCTGGATGCTTATCACCGCCGTTATGGCCTCAGTCATGCCCGCTTGGAGGCCTGCGGCAAGCCGGTGCCGGTGCTGCACCCCGGTCCGGTGAACCGGGGTGTGGAGCTCAGTGGTGAGCTGCTGGATGATTCCAGCCGCTCGTTGGTGGAGGAGCAGGTGCGCAACGGGATTCCGGTGCGCATGGCCCTGCTCTATTTGATGGCCGCCAGCGACGAGGGCTGAGCCTCAGGAGCTGGCTTCTGCCGCGGGGGCCTGATTGTCTCGGAAGTTGTCGATCGCCTGGGCCATCGGTCCTCCCATATCCGCAATGGAGGGTTCGTTGTGGAGGCCCATCGGGAAGGGGGCGGTGCCGCTATCAAGCCCCACATGCTGGCTTGGCATGCCGGTGAGCAGCAGCGAGCCCCGCTCCCGCGTGACGATGGCCCAAAGCCACTTCAGCAGCAATGAGAGTCGATTTTCCTCATCGGGCATGAAGGCCAGGTGCGCTACAGCCCAGAGGATCCAGGCCGGTAGGCCGCGCAGTTTCAGTCCCCGCAGGTTGGCCACGGAGCCAAGGCGCCCCAGGATGGCCATGCTGCCGAAATCAAACCAGCTGAAGGCCTGATGCTGGCGTCCTTCCAGCTGGGCTCGGATGTCCTTGGCCACCCAGCCACCCATTTGCACGGCCGGGCCGGCCATGCCTGGCAGGGGTTGGCCATCACGGGTGTGGGTGTAGTGGCAGAGGTCGCCAACCACCCGGATCTCGGGATGGTTGGGGATTGAGAAATCGGGCTGCACCACCACCCGGCCGCCCCGGTCCACCTCACAGCCTGTGGCGTCCGCCAGCTTCTTGCCCAGGTGGGAAGCGCGCACACCGGCGGTCCAGAACACATTGGCCGCCTTGATCTTGCGATCACCGTTGGGGGTGCTGATCAGCACTTCGCCGGGCACCATCGACTGCACGCGGCTGTGGAAGCAGAGCTCAATTCCCATGGCCTGCAGCTGTTCGGCTGCAGCTTGTGAGCAGCTCTCCGGCATGGCTTTCAGCAGCCGCTCGCCAGGATCCACCAGCAGCACCCGGCACATTTCGGGGTTGAGTTGGCGGAAATCCTTGGCCATGGAGCGACGCATCAGCTCATTGATGGCGCCGGAGAGCTCACAGCCGGTGGGACCACCTCCCACCACCACAACGGTTTGCAGGAACTCACGCTCCTCACGGTTGTGGGTCTGTTCGGCTTGTTCCAGAGCCATTAACAGCCGGCGGCGAATCTCCTCGGCGTGTTCGAGGATCTTCATCGGTGGGGCAATGCTGCGCCAATCCTCGTGACCAAAGAAGGTGCTGCCGGAACCGGTGGCCAGGATCAGGTGGTCGTAGCTGAGGGTTTTGCCGTTGAAGGTGATCTCGTTGGCATCCGCGTCAATGGCGGTCACTTCCCCCAGCAGCACCTGCACGTTGCGCTGGGCTCCCACCAACAGGCGCAGAGGGGTGGCCACATCACCGCGGGAGACCAGGCCTGTGGCGACCTGATACAGCAGCGGTTGGAAAAGATTGAAATTGCGCTTGTCGATCAATGTCACGCGCACATCGGCGCCTTTGAACGCCTTGCAGGCCTTCACACCAGCAAAGCCACCACCAACAATCACCACATGGGGTTTGTTGCGCAGCTCTTCGCTGGGGGGCTCCAGTTCGAGATAGAAGCGCTCACGGGTGTTGATCATGGGGCGCGCGTTGATCGATATCCACAAGGTATGGATTGCGCGCTGCAGTGGTGCGAATCACGGATTAAACGCTGGTTTTGATTCCCTCCAGCAGCAGGCCATAGATCAGTCCCATGCGCGCCATGTCCAGCAGGCCGAGGCTGAGTTGATTGCTGCTGCGGCGCTTGAGGGGCTTGCGGGCACGGATGGCGAGCTCCGATGCGCCCACCACCACCAGGGCTCCAACGGGGTCGATGATCGACAACACACCGGCCACTGAACCAAGGCTCACGCCGGCGGTGAAGCCCCCCAGCAGCACGATCAGCAGGAGTGAGATCCGGCGCCAGGGATTGTCGGCCCAGGTTTCCAGGCGCTGGAGCGACTGGCCGGTGAGCCGGTTAAGGCGCGTGGTCTGCATCGTCTGAGTCCCATGGGATTCGGTTTGCGTGCTGTCCAGTCTTTTTCCGCTATTGGGCGGAAATCGGCGAGGCTCCTCGCCGCCACGAACGTGCCCCATGCTTCCCTTCTTCCTGGGGGAACCGCAAGAGCTGCCGGATCCGCCGCTGCCCAGCGAGCTGGCCAAGCGCGTGGCGGAAGCCGAAGAGCCCAGGCTGGAGCTCACGCCAACCAGCGCCCGAAACCGCCGTGGCCACCGGCTTTGGGATCTCGAGCTGCGCCAGGGTGAGCGTCTGCTGCGTCGTTGGCCTTCTGTCACGGGGCGTCCCAGCACCGAGGAGCTGGATCGTTTCAGCCGGCCGGGGAACCATGCCCCGCTGCCGCCTGGGCCCTATCGCATTGGGGCGCCGATTCGTCTCAACAACACGGATCTCTGGGAGATCGGCCGCAGTTGGTTCATTCCCGTTGACCCCCTGTTCAGCACGCCGAGGGGGCATTTCGGCATTCATGAGGACGTGAGTCTCGATGGAACAGCGGGCTGCATCGGTCTGGCAGGCCGCCGGCTCACCGAGGAGGTGACCCATTGGGTGCATTCAGCAGGTGCGCGCTACCTGCTGGTGAAGGGGTGAAGCGAAAAACTGGCGAAGCGAGCCTGGGATCCCCATCACCTGGCTGAATGCTTCGCCGGGCCCTTTATACACAAGATGTGGACAATCCATCCTCTGCTGCCACCAGATGTAGTGGGAGCAGAGGATGAGCGCTGGATCAGGATTTGGCTTCCTTCGCTGCAGCTTTGCGGCCGCTCTTGCCTTCCAGCAGTTCAAGCAGCGCTTCCATTTGCGCCATGACGCCGCGCACTTCTCCGCTTTCGGGCAGCAGGCCGTCATCCATCACACCCTGGTGCATCTCACGCAGTTCCTGGCGGATGTAACGGAGGTGGCTCACCACTTGTTCGCGCTTTGACTGCGACATGCGTTATCGAATGGACCAACTGCGGTCTCTTTTACCGCATTGCCCCTCTAGCAGAGGGATGGCCGTGGTCACCCCAGGGAATCTCACACTTGTTACATCTGTAGGCGCTGGCCGCGCGCGGGCCACTGATCAGAGCGCTTGGATGGAGAATAGGGGATTCGAACCCCTGACCTCTGCGGTGCGATCGCAGCGCTCTACCAACTGAGCTAATTCCCCAGGGGGGATGAATTTGACGCTACCACCCATGTCTGGCACTGGCTTGATCACCGAGGAACTGCTTGCCGCCCAGACCGAAGCGAGCGTGGCAACGCTGGCGGAGCGGCTGGAACAGGACGATTACCCCAGCCCCTTTGATGGTTTGGGCGACTGGCATCTGTTGCGCGCTCTGGCCATTCATCGCCCCGAGCTGGTGAGGCCTTATGTGCATCTGGTGGATCAGGAGCCGTTCGACGAGGACTGAGCCATGACGGCGGAGCCGCCCCTCGCCGGCAAGCGGATTCTTGTCGCTGTGAGCGGCAGCATTGCTGCTGTGAAGGTGCCGCTGCTGGTGAGTGCTCTGGTGAAGCAGGGCGCCCAGGTGCGCTGTGTGCTCTCCCCCAGCGCGGCGCAGTTGGTGAGCCCTGTGGCGCTGGCGTCTCTGTCGCGCCACCCGTGCCTGCTTGATCAGGACCAATGGCAGCACAACCAGCCCCGGCCGCTGCACATCGAATTGGCGGAATGGCCTGATTTGGTGCTGCTGGTGCCCCTCAGCGCCACCACCCTGGCTCGCTTGGTTCAGGGCTCTGCCGACACATTGCTGGCGGCCACCCTGCTGGCTTGCCCTGCGCCGCTGCTGGTGGCGGCAGCCATGAACACCGACATGTGGTTGGCTCCAGCCGTGCAGCGCAACTGGCAGCAGCTGCGGCGGGATCGGCCGCTGTTGGCCCTGCCCCCGGCCCAGGAGGGGCTACTGGCTTGTGATCGCCAGGGCAGTGGGCGCATGGTGGAGCC
>JAYKHZ010000112.1:0-3691 GCA_035286165.1 Synechococcus sp. | reverse complement strand
GATCTCGACAACAGCCCGCTGATCGAGTCGATCCTCAGCCTGCGGGCAGAGCAGGCGCAGCGCTTGGGCTACGCCCATTGGGCTGAGCTCAGCCTGGCCAGCAAAATGGCCGACAACGTTGAGGCGGTGGAAGCCCTGCTCGAGGAGCTCAGGGCCGCCGCCAAACCGACTGCCGAGCAGGAGATCGAAGCCCTACGGGCCTGCGCCCGCCGCCATGGCGCCCCAGAAGCAGACGATCTCCAGCCCTGGGATGTGACCTACTGGGCCGAGAAGCTGCGCCAAGAGCAGTTCGATCTCAACCAGGAAGCGCTTCGGCCCTGGTTCCCCCTCCCCCAGGTGCTGGATGGGCTGTTCGCCCTCTGCGGTCGCCTGTTTGGCATTCAGATCACTGCCGCGGATGGGGAAGCGCCGGTGTGGCATCCCGATGTTCGCTTCTTCCGGGTCAGCGACCGGGATGGCAGTCCACTAGCCGCCTTCTACCTAGACCCCTACAGCCGGCCGGCTAGCAAACGTGGTGGCGCCTGGATGGATGAATGTCTGAACCGCTCCCGCAGTGCCGACGGTGAGATGACCCTTCCGGTGGCCTACCTGATCTGCAATCAGACCCCACCCACCGACGACACCCCAAGCCTGATGAGCTTTGAAGAGGTGGAGACCCTCTTCCATGAGTTTGGCCACGGCCTTCAGCACATGCTCACCACCGTGGATTACCCCCAGGCCGCCGGCATCAACAACGTGGAATGGGATGCGGTGGAGTTGCCATCCCAGTTCATGGAGAACTGGTGCCTGGACCGTTCCACCTTGATGGGCATGGCCCGGCACTGGCAAACCGGTGAACCCCTCCCGGAAGCCGATTTCCGCAAACTTCAGCAGGCCCGCACCTTCATGGCCGGTTGCGCCACCCTGCGCCAGGTGCACTTTGCCCTCACCGATTTGCGCCTGCACAGCCAGTGGTCGCAGTCACTGGGGATCAGCCCCGACGCGCTGCGTCGCGAACTGGCACCGGCCACAACGGTGATCCCCCCTATCCCCGAAGACCACTTCCTCTGTGCCTTCAGCCACATTTTTGCCGGTGGCTACTCCGCTGGGTACTACTCCTACAAATGGGCTGAGGTGCTGAGTGCCGATGCCTTTGCGGCCTTTGAGGAAGCCGGTCTGGACGAGGAAGACAAGGTGCAGGCCACCGGTCAACGGTTCCGTGACACCGTGCTCAGCCTGGGGGGCAGCCAATCCCCCTCCCAGGTGTATGAGTCCTTCCGGGGACGGCAGGCCAGTACCGAAGCTCTGATCCGCCATTCCGGCCTTCTGACCGCAGCAGCCTGAACAGGGCTCAGCCCTCGAGGCTTCTGATCACCTGAGCCAGCGCCCGCGGGTGACGCATCAGTTGCCGGTGCGTGATCACGGGCACCTCCTGGTGCTCCCCCAACGGCAACACGGCCTGCCAACCGGGCAACACGGTGAGATCCCAGCGACAGAACAGGCTGATGCACTCCACAGCCTGCAAAGTCAACAGATCGCCATTCAGCCGATTGAGCAGAGCACTGCCCCGCTTCATATCAGCAATGCCAGCGAAAGGCCAACGGGGCACCCACTGAGCGGTAAATGTGCCCCGTTGCGGACTCCCCACGCTGATGAAACGGCGACAGCGGCTGGCACCTCCCCACTCCTGGAGCCAAAGGCGGCTGATCACCCCACCCATCGAAAAGCCGAGGATGTCGATCTCTTGATGCCCCCAGTGGGCCTGAATCTGATGATCCAGGTCCTGGGCCAAATCCTGCAAAGGCATAGCTCCCCATCGATGGGGCAACGAGGGAGCGAAGACCCGTCGTCGCTGCTGCTCAAGCTGCTGAATCAAAGGCCGGAACAAACGCGGGGTGTCCCAGAGCCCATGAACCAACACCAGCGGCCGAGCTTCACTCAAGAGCGCCAATGACGGTGGCGTTCCACAGCAACCGTGCCATCAAAGCCGGGGATCGGAGCCGTGCATTTGCGCAACAGCACCCGCATCCCGATCGGTCCATACAAGGTTTCAAGCAGATCAAAGACCCGTTCGCTGAAATGCTCGATCGTTTGACACTCCAGAGTGGATGCCAGTGACTGGATTCCCTGGACCGCCAGGCTGTAGTCCGCTGTGGCGGACAAGGCATCATCACGGGCTGCAGTGGTGAGATCCAGGCGCAGGGTGAGATCCAGGGAAAACCACTGACCATGGCGACGCTCGTGGTCGAGCACTCCCACATGCGCCCACACCTTGAGATCGGTGATGTGAATGGCATCCCCGACAGCAACATCCACCGATGCGCTGGTCACAGCGGCAGCTCCTGGTGAGTGAACTGGCGGGCACCGCTGGCGAAGTCAGCCGCCACGTGGCCCTCCCCCCGTAAGCGATAGCGATAGGTCACCAAGCCCTCCAGCCCCACCGGCCCGCGGGGCGGCAAGGTTTGGGTGCTGATGCCCACCTCGGCACCAAAGCCGTAGCGGAAGCCATCGGCAAAGCGGGTGGAGCAGTTGTGATAGACCCCGGCACTGTCCACAGCGCGGAGAAAACGCTCTGCTGTGGCTGCATTGGTGGTAGCAATCGCTTCGGTATGGCGAGAGCCATACCGGCGAATGTGCTCGAGGGCAGTCTCCAGATCCGGCACCACCCGCACCGCCAAGATCAGATCGAGATATTCGGTGCTCCAGTCGGCCTCGGTGGCGGCATGGGGCACACCCAACCCACAGCTGGCGGCATCGCCCCTCAGCTCGACACCCACTGCGGAAAAGGCCGGCACCGCATCCGCCAGAAAACGGTCGGCGATCTGCTCATGCACCAGCAGGGTCTCGATCGCGTTGCAGGCAGCTGGGTACTGGGTTTTGCTGTCGATGGCGATCCGCAGGGCTTGAGCCACATCAGCCTCCGCATCAATGAACAGATGGCAAACGCCGTCGGCATGGCCGAGGACGGGGATGCGGGTGTTGTCTTGGATAAAACGCACCAGTTCATTGCTGCCCCTGGGGATGATCAAATCGACCAAACCATCCAGGCGCAGCAGCGCCAGGCTTTCCTGGCGCGTGGTCAGCAGAGCCAGTGCATCCGCACTCACCACCGACTGGGCCAGCCCCTCCTTCAGGGCTGTCATCACCGCCTGGTTGGTGCGGTTCGCTTCGCTGCCTCCCTTGAGGATGGCGCCATTGCCCGAGCGGATTGCCAGCGAAGCGATCTGAATCACCGCATCGGGACGGGCCTCAAAAATCACCCCCAGCACCCCCAGCGGCACCGTGATTCGCTCCAGCACCAGGCCTGGATTGAGCTCACGGTGCATTTGGCGAGCGCCCAGGGGATCCTGCAGAGCAGCGAGCTGACGGACCCCCTCGATGGCACCAGCGAGTTTGCTGCGATCAAGCTTCAAGCGCGCCACCAGCGCAGGAGCTAAACCTTGCGCTGAAGCCTGCTCGAGGTCAGCTGCGTTAGCGGCAATGATCTGATCACCATGGCGCTCCAGGGCAGCAGCCATGGCCGCGAGGGCATTCTGGCGTTCCTGATCGGAAGCCTGCCCCAGGTCTGTGGCCGCGCGTCGCACCCCTGTCGCCAGATGCAGCAGCTCAGCGGACGGTTCGGGCACAGCCTGGCTGGTCATCGTCACGGGGCGATCTGCCCTGCATCATCCCGTTTCATGCGCCAATCGATCCAGCGCCAGGCGTGCAGCAC
>JAYKHZ010000111.1:0-2751 GCA_035286165.1 Synechococcus sp. | reverse complement strand
CAGGGCTGGCCACTGACGGCGCCAACTGCAGAGGATCAGGGCAAGTCCCAGCCAGGCCAGCAGGGCCAGAAACCAGCCGCTGGAATACACGTGATCAAGCTGCCACTGCAGCACCTGCTCGCCGTGGAGCAGCCCCAGCCAGGGGGTGTCGGCATAGGCGTCGATGTAGCTGGAGGGGGGATCTCCCTGGGGAATGCCGGTGCCCACGGCACTGGCCAGGGCAATCAGCAGCAGCAGCACGATCGCCAGCCGCAGATCGCTGAGCCAGGCCGCCAGCCGTTTCAGCAGCACCATCCCCATCAGCTCCAGCGGGCCAGCAGGGTGAGCAGGCCGCTGGTGAGCAGCACCACACCACTGGCTGGCGGCACCCAGCGACTGATGCCCCGCAGGGCCAGCAGTTTGGGGATGGCTGCTGCAAAGGTGCCTGCCAGCAGCAGGGGCAGCACCTGGCCGATGCCGAAGCTGCTCAGCAGAGTCACTCCTGCCAGGGGACGACCGCTCTGGGCAATCCAGCCCAGCAGTACTGCCAACACGGGGGTGGTGCAGGGTGAGGCCGCCAGCCCGAAGGCCAGTCCTGCAGCAACGGGCGCCAGCGGGGCCGGCACCTTCTGACGCCATTGCTCTGGATCCGGACCACTGGGAAGTGGAATCCGCAGCACTCCCAGCAGGTTGAGCCCCATCGCCACGGCCAGGATCGCCACCAATGTGGGAATCAGTGACGGCACCTGGCCGTAGATCCGGCCCAGCAGTCCGCTGATGCTTCCCAGTACCACCAGGGCGCCGACGATGCCGCCGCAGAAGGCGAGGCTGCGCTGCCACGCCGGTTGGCCATCGTCAAAGCCCGCCAGGTAAGCCAGTGTGACCGGCAGCAATGACAGGGAACACGGCCCGAGGCTGGTGAGGGCGCCCCCTGCGAAGACCAGCGCCAGGGTCAGTGGTCCTGGATCCGCGAGGGCACGCTGCAGCAGCTGTTCGCTGCTCTGGGCCAGATCGGAGAGCAGCAGCAGGTCCACAGGTGCCCTTCAGTCCCCAAAGCCTATCGAGGCAAGTCGATCGTCAGCCCGGGCTCAGCTTTGACGGGTAGGACTGGGTCGTGAGCCCGTTCGCCCGCCGATCAAGCCGGTGGATTCCAGTGAACAGCGGATAAGTAGTCCCAGGATCACCAGGCTCGACATCAGTGAGTTGCCGCCGTAGCTCACCAGCGGCAGGGGCAGACCGGTGGTGGGCATCGCCCCAGAGGCCACTGCAATGTTCAGGATCGATTGGCCCACCAGGATCGTGGTGCAGCCGATCGCCACGAGCCGTCCCTGGTTGCTGCGGCAGCGCAGGGCCACCCGCAGCCCCACCCAGGCCACCAGCATCAGGAACAGCAGCAGCAGCAGTGAGCCCACGAATCCAAATTCCTCGGCGAACACCGCGTAGATGAAGTCGGTGCTCTGGATCGGCAGGTATTGGAGCTTCTGGGTGGAGAGGCCATAGCCCTGCCCCATCCAACCGCCCGATCCGATCGCCAGCAGGCTTTGCACCAGCTGATAGCCATCTCCCATCGGGTCGTTCCAGGGATCCAGAAACGACACCACCCGGAGCCGCTGGTATTCATTGATCAGGATGCTCGCCGTGCCGAGCAGCGATCCCGCCAGGGCGGTGCCCAGCAAGCTGCGCCAGCGCAGGCCGGCCGCCAGGGCCACCATCCAGAGGGTGAGTCCCATCAGGGCCGCTGTGGAAAGGTTGGGTTGCTTGAGGATCAGCAGCAGCAGTCCGCCGAAACTGCCCAGCCAGATCAGCTTCTGATCGAGGCTCATCCGGCTCCAGTGGGCGAAGAGGTTGGCGGCCTGAAGCACCACAAAGGGCTTCACCAGCTCCGATGGCTGCATCTGCAGTGGGCCCAGAACCAGCCAGCGGCTGGCGCCGTTCACTGTGGTGCCCATCACAAGGGTGGCGGCGATCAACAGGCAGCCCATCCACAGCCCTGGGCCAGACCATCGCAGCCAGCGCCGCAGGTTGGTGGAGATTGTGATGCCCAGCAAACTCCAGCTGGCCAAGAGCCAGATCGCCTGCCGTTTCAGATAGAAACCGCCATCCCCCATTTCTCGTAGGGCCACCCACCAACTGGCGGACGCCAACACCACCAGCCCTGCCACACTCCAGAATCCCGCCAGTCCCATCAGCAGGCGAGCTTCTGCTGGCCAGAGCTGCCATGGCAAGGGCAGCAGCCGCTGGACCAGAGCCGATGTCTGTGTCTCTTGGCGACCCCGTCGTCTCGAAGCTCTTTTGAGGGCTGTCGCTTGACCCAAACGTTTGCTCAAAAAGCGTCAATGCACTATTGAGCCGTGAAAAGCTTGCCTTGCCAAGGCACTGGTTGAACAGAATCGTTGGCTGGGAGTCTTTGCGGGATTTGCTGAGCAGTGGTTGCGCTTATGCAACGTTCAACCGCTCATGCTCCACTTCCCATTGCACATGGGATCCCCAGGATTGCTGGCGCACCCAGCAGCGGCCCCCGCGGCAGTGCAGCACCTGAAACGGCGGCAGGTCGGACGGTTGGTTGTCGAGCCGCACAAAGCTGCCCGGCCGCAACAGCGGCATCACCTTGGCGGGTTTGGGGCGGTGGGTCGACACGTCCCTCAGCGCGAATTGATGAAAATCCTCCTGGCAGAACCGGCTTCAGCCTCTGGATCGCCGGTTTTCTTCGGGATCGGTCTGCTTTTATGTCGCAATGGCGTCCAAACAGCGTCTTGATCTGGAACTCCTGAC
>JAYKHZ010000110.1:0-5426 GCA_035286165.1 Synechococcus sp. | reverse complement strand
CGAGCAACGCCTGCGTTTGAGGGTTCACATCCGGATCCACAAACACCAGGCTGCTGCTGCCCAGCTCTTTGGCACTGAACGGATCGTGCAAGCGCACCGGCAAGCCCACACGCACCTGATCAGCCCGCGTGGCAGGAATCGAGATCTGGGTGAAAAGCTTCTCGTTGCGCACAATCGTGGCGAAGGGATCCCCCTGCTGCACCACATCACCGGGCTTCACCTTCAGATCACCCACCTGGCCACTGATCGGTGCCCGCACCGTTTTATCGGCCAAGCGCGATTGCTCCGTCGCCAGTTCAGCCTCAGCCGCGCGCACACCATCGCGGCTGGCCTTCAACTTGGCCTGCGCTGCAAGAAATTCAGCTTGATAACTATCAAGCTCCTGGGCACTGGCCGCCCCCTCGGAGCCCAGGTAGGCATAGCGCTCATGGTTGCGCCGCGCCTGCTCCAATGCCGCCTGGGCCGCGGCCTGATCGGCCTGACGCTGGGCCACATCCGCCAGGGCTTTGGCCACATCGGCGCGGCGCTCCTCACTGTTCAGCTGCAGCAGCACCTGCCCTTGCTCCACCTGCTGCCCCTCCTGCACCAGCCGCTGGCGCACACGCCCAGGCACCACCGCCGCCAGCTGCACCGCATCCACCGCCTCAAGCGTGGCCACGTAGTCACCAAGATCTTCAAAAGGCTGTGGCTGCAGCGTCAGGGTTTGCACGGGCAGCGAACGGCTGCCGGATCCAGCTCCCCAGCCGCAACTTCCCAGGGGCAGCACCAGCGCCACCATCAGCCAAGACAGAGCGCGCACGCCAACATTTCATTGGTCACTCAGCCTGCCAGCGCCGAATGGTGACTGCAGAGTGTCTCCAGCCAGCCCACACCATGGACCTGTTCGGACACCACCGCGAACAGCAACTTCAGCAGCAGGCTCCCCTGGCTGAACGGCTACGCCCCCGCAGCCTCGACGACTTCATTGGGCAGGAGGCGATTCTCGGGCCAGGGCGGCTGCTGCGCCGCGCCATTGCGGCCGATCGGCTGGGCAGTTTGATCCTGCACGGCCCCCCCGGCACCGGCAAAACCACCCTGGCGCGGATCATTGCCAACACCACCCGCTGCCACTTCAGCAGCCTCAATGCGGTGCTGGCAGGTATCAAGGACCTGCGCAGCGAAATCGATCAGGCCCAGGAGCGCCTGGGTCGCCACGGGCTGCGCACCCTGCTGTTCATCGATGAGGTGCACCGCTTCAACACAGCCCAGCAGGACGCCCTCTTGCCCTGGGTGGAAAACGGCACTGTGACCTTGATCGGCGCCACCACCGAGAACCCATTCTTTGAGGTGAACAAGGCCCTGGTGAGCCGCTCGCGCCTGTTCCGCCTGCAATCCCTCAACCACGACGCCCTTGGGCGCGTGCTCGATCGCGCCCTCCATGACGCTGAGTATGGCTATGGGGAACGGCAGATCAGCGTGAGCCCAGAGGCGCGCCAACACCTGGTGGAGGTGGCCGGCGGCGATGCACGCAGCCTCTTGAACGCCCTGGAACTCGCGGTTGAAACCACCGATGCCAACCAGGAAGGGGTGATCTGCATCGATCTCGGCGTGGCTGAGGAGTCGATTCAGCAGCAGGCGGTGCTGTACGACAAACAGGGGGACGCCCACTTCGACACCATCAGCGCCTTCATCAAATCCATCCGCGGCAGCGACCCCGATGCCGCCCTCTTCTGGCTGGCCCGCATGGTGGAGGCCGGCGAAGATCCCCGCTTCATCTTCCGTCGCCTGCTGATCTCCGCCGGGGAAGACATTGGCCTGGCTGATCCCCAGGGCGTGGTGGTGGTGGAGGCCTGCGCTGCAGCCTTCGACCGCATTGGCCTGCCGGAAGGGCTCTACCCCCTGGTGCAGGCCACGCTTTATCTGGCGGGAACCAGCAAAAGCAACAGCACCCTGGGATTCTTTGATGCCGTGCGCAGCCTGCGCCAGGAGAACGCCCAGCAGGTGCCCAAACACCTGCGCGATGCCAACCGGGATGGGGCCGCATTCGGCGATGGGGTGGGCTACCGCTACCCCCATGCCTATGCCGAGCACTGGGTGGCCCAGCAATACCTGCCGAATGCACTGCAGGGCCAGATCTTCTGGCAACCGGGCAGTCAAGGGTGGGAAGGAGAACGCCAGGGGCAACTGCAGCAGCAGCGGGCAGCCCAGCTGGCCGCCGCCGTGGAATGGAGCAGTGAACAGGGCGAACCCCTCAGCAGCGGACCGGAGGATCCCGCCCTGCAACGCTGGATGCGGCGGCAGCTGGCCCAGGCCGATGGCCGCCTGCAACAGCTGCAGCAGCGGTTATGGCAACCCATCCGGCTCGATCGCCTGCAGCGGGTGCTGATGCTGAGCTGCCGCTCGCTGCTATGGGCCGTGCCGGCCCTGGGTAGCACCCCGGAGGGGGGCGTGTGCCTGCAGATTGAATCCAGCGGTGATGGCGACCGCATCGGCGCGCAACTGCAACTGCTCGATCAACTGCAACGGCCACGGCTGCTGCACACCCCAGCCCATGGACTGGAGGACTTGGCGCAACAGCTCGAACCAGGCGAACGCTTTGAACAGATCGTGGGGCGCAATGTGCTGCAGCAGGCGGATCAAACCCAGATCAGCAACTGGGTGGCGGCCCTCGAGCACCTGCTCAGCACCCAAGGGCAGCTGCATCTGCTGATGAGCCAACCGGCCCATGGGCCCTCCCGCTTGCTGGGACGCCAGCCCAGCGAGAACGCTGAAACTGACTTGCACGCCATCGAACAACTCTGGCTGCAACGGCACCTGCCCATGGCCGCTCTGCAACAGGAGCTGCAACAGGCGGGCTGGCAGATCGAGCTGGAGCGCTGGGAGGAAACCCTGCTGTTGCCGGTGGATGCAGCCCTGATCCAACGCTGGTTCGCCGCGGACGCCCCCTACCGCCAGTGGCTCGAAGCCAACAACGCCATTGATCCCATCAAGGCTCTTGAACAGCGCTATCGCAGCAAACTTGGCTCACAGCTGCCCCAACCGATCCAGCATCAACGGCTCACGGCCTGGCGTCAACCATGAAAAAGCCCCCGCATTCGCAGGGGCCCATGGAGCGGATTGATCTCGCCAGCGCAAGATCTGAACTCACCAGAGGCCGCGCACGGCGGGCTCATAGGTGGTCAAGCGCATGGGCTCGTTCCAGAGCGCGTAGTACTCACAATCACCGCACTTCATGTATTGGCCAAGGATGCCTTTGTCCTTGGGAGTACGGCAGGTGAGCATTACACCATCTTCATCATTGAGGTACTTCTCATTCTTGAGTTTTTCAGATGCAGAAGCAGCTGAGGGAATCAGGGAAACGGTGGTGGCCACGCCGGCCAGCACCAGCAGTGCAGAACGCATGAATTGAGCGGAAGCTACCCGCCAATGCTGCGCAGAACCGAAAAGCAGCATTGGCTCCATTCCATTTGTTTCCAGATTTATGCATAAAAAAGCCCCGCCAATGGCGGGGCAGATCTCAACGCTCAAGGGCGTTGTTGATCCATTGGGATCAGTGGATCACCAGAGGCCGCGCACGGGGCGGGAAGCCACGATGTCCTTGATCTGGTTGGCCTGCACGCAAGCGGGCAGGAACACATACCAGGAGAGCAGGGAGGTGCACTGCTGATCACCGGTGCACTTGCCCTTGGCGCAGACGTTCTGAGCGCCATCAAAGGTGGTGCAGGTGTCAGCCAGACGCATGTCAACAGGCAGCATCTTCATGATGCCGGCGGCGGACAGTTCGCCGTCCACAGAGTCGAGCACGATGGCAGAACGAAGAGCCTGAACGGCAGTCTTCTTCATGCCCCAGTAGGGGAAGTAGCTCTTGGTCTGGTTCTCCAGGAAGGCAACGCCTTTCTTGGAATACAGGAAACGGGCCACATAGACCACGTCAACTTTGTACTCCTTGGAGAGACCCTTGGCGATCTCTTCAGCAGTCCAACCAGAGAGAGCCACGCCTTCCTTGAGGGCGCGGTTGGTGGAGCGGGTGATCTCACCATCGCTCTTCAGGAACTTCTGGAAGTCCTTCAGCTTGGTGGTGTACACAGCACCGCCGCTGTTCCAACGAACAGTGGAGCGGGTGTTGATGTCTGCCTGGGCGGGCAGAGCAACAAAGGAGGAGAGGGCAGCACCGGCAGCAAGACCGGCAGAAATGCGCTTCAGCATGGAGAGCAGAGCGGACACGTCACCAGAAATGTAGCTGTACAGAGAAAAACCGCCAACCACATTTAAGGGTCGCCCGATTCTCACTTTGACGTCCCGGAGACCCTCTCTTGAGACGACTTAATTAAGGGGTCGTTAAGCGTTATCCAACCAGGCGGGCAAATCAACTCTTTTCCTTCAAATTTGAAGGCCCCAGGTTCACCCTTACCGCGGCATGCAGCCCCCCTGGCCAAGGTGCCCTTGCGCACCACTTCGGCTACATAACGCTCGTCAACGCGCGTTGGATCGAGCACCAAGCGTGCACGATCCACCTCCACAGTGACTTTCGCCTTCATGGTGGACGGCACATCCAACCCCAACACGTCCAGATAGGGGGTAAAGCCACCCCAGTAATGACGTGTGATCTGCCCGCCCACGAAACGGCTCATCTGCTCCGCTGCTGACTGGCGCGCCTCCTGCATCGCCTCTTGCTCCTCCAGCTCAGACAGGGTGGTCCCAGACCCGGAGCGGGCCAACAGGGGAGGCATCAGCGGCAGGCGCACCAAACCGCACAGACCCAGCAAGCTCAGCAGCACGATCACGGTGAGGCGAACGGGAACAGCCATAGCCAGACCGGAGTGGACCGACGCTAGTCGGCTCAATCGGTTTCCACCACAGGAATTGCGCCGCCGCTCCAGCCGACCCACCAGCGCTGTCCTTCCATCGGCACCTGCAAGGCCACGCTCTCGTTGGCCCCGTGTCCTGGCCAACCGCCCAGTTCGGCCGACAGGGTGCTGCGTTGCCGTTTAACGAACGCCTCCAATTGCACCCAACGCTGCAGCAGCTGTTGCCGCAGCTGCGGCTCCGGCCACTGCCGCCAGGCGTCACATTCCTCGGGTGTGCACAAGCGTGGCAGCAGGGCCCGCACCTTCAGGCAGCGATCGCCTGATTCCAGGTCCACCCCCACCGGCCCAACACGCCAACCCAACAGGAGATAACCGCGGCTGTGGCTCCAACTGACCGTGCCGAGGCCATCAGCCAGGTGTGGATAAGCCGAAGGCGGAGCCTGCAAGGGCACCGCGAGGGGCTGGCAATGAAACCACCGGCCCAGTTGCCGGCGAACCAGTGCACGGGTGCGGCTGTACTCCTTTTGGCGCCGTGGCGACAAGTCCTGCGCCCAGCGCTGTTCCTGCGCGCTGAGCCCCGTGGCCACCAGCCGCTCCCCCTGGGCCAGGCAGCCCAGCCACAGCCGTGGCTGCCTAAGC
>JAYKHZ010000109.1:0-6820 GCA_035286165.1 Synechococcus sp. | reverse complement strand
CGCGGTCGGCTGTTGGATCGCAAAGGTCGGGTGCTGGCGGGCAGCAAGCTCACCTACACCCTCTACATCGAGCCGCGGCTGGTGGGGCCCGTGGAGTGGCCGGTGCTCCGCGATCGCCTGTCCAGCCTGCTGGCGATCCCCGCAGCTGAACTGGAGCGCCGGCGCGAGCGCGGTGTGGGCAAAGACGGTTATCGGATTCCTCTTGCCATTGGCCTCAAGCCCGAGCAGGTGCTGCGTTTTCGCGAGCAGAACCTTGGGCTTAAGGGGGCTTCGGTGGATGTGGACATCCTTCGCTATTACCCCCATGGGATGTTGGCCTCCCACACGTTGGGATACACCCAGCCGATCACGGAAGACGAATACAAAAACCTGGCGGAGAGGGGCTACAAGATTCGCGATCGCATCGGCCGCATCGGGGTGGAGGCGGCCTACGAAAACCATTTGCGCGGCAAATGGGGCGGCCAGATGCTGGAGGTAAACGCCATGGGGGAGGTGCAGCGCTACCTGGGTGATCGCCCCTCCAAGGCTGGAAAAGATCTCACCCTCACGATTGATCTGGATCTGCAACGGGCTGCGGAGAAAGCCCTGGCGGACAAGAAAGGGGGCGCCATCGTGGCCATGAACCCCACCACGGGGGCGATTCTGGCGATGGCGAGCAAGCCCAATTTTGATCCCAACTTTTTCTCCAAGCTGATCACCACGCAGCAGGAATACGACGCCCTCTTTCAGTCGCCCAACAAGCCGCTGTTCAGTCGGGCCATGAATGCCTACAACCCCGGTAGCACCTGGAAGGTGGTGACCGCCATGGCGGGGATGGAGTCAGGCAAATACCCCGCCGGTACCAAATTGCAGACCATGGGTTGCATCACCTATGGAGGCCACTGCTTCCCGGATCACAACGGGGCTGGTTTTGGCACCATCGGCTATGAAGATGCGTTGCGCTTCTCCAGCAACACCTTTTTCTATCAAGTGGGTGTTGGCGTGGGCTCCCGTGAGCTCTACAAGGCTGCCAAGCTTTTGGGGTTTGATGGCCCCAGCGGGGTTGAGATCGGCTACGAGGAGAGTTACGGCCTGGTGGGCAATGAAGATTGGGCGAATCGGGGGCGCGGCTGGGCCGAACCAGGCACCACGCCTTGGATTCCAGAAGACATGGCTTCAGCCTCCATTGGCCAGTCGATTGTGGAGATCACCCCCTTGCAGTTGGCCCGTGCCTACAGCGTGTTTGCCAATGGCGGGTACTTGGTGACGCCTCACCTGGCTGATCAAGGGCAGGATTGGACAGCTCCGCCGCTGCGCACCAAGGTGGACATCAAGCCCAGCACGCTGGCAACCATCCGTGCTGGCCTGCGCAAGGTGGTGGCCGATGGCACCGGGTACGGCCTCAATGATCCGGCCCTTCCCCCCGGCGCTGGCAAGACAGGAACAGCGGAAGACAGCCAGCGGGGCGGTCCGGACCATGCCTGGTTTGGTTGTTTCTCCCCCTATGACAACCCCGAAATCGTGGTGGCTGCCTTTGCCCAGAACACCCCAGGTGGTGGTTCTGTGCATGCCCTACCCATGGCCAAAAAGGTGCTCCTGGCCTGGCACGCCCGCAAAGGGGAGTAAAGGCTGGGTTCAGGCTGCTGCGGTCAAGTTGGTCTGCAGCACTTGGCGGTAATAACCGCGCAGTTGTTCGGTTGCACCGGCCCAACCCCAGCGCTCCGCTTCCTGGCGGGCCGCCTTGCGCAGGGCTTGCCGTTCCAGTTCATTGCCGAGCAGGCGTTGGGTGGCGCTGATCAGGCTGGCGGCACCGCCATCGGCCCCATCGGGTTCATAGAGGCAGCCGTTGGTACCGTCGCTGATGATGTCGGGGATACCGCCGCGGTTGGCGCCCACCACGGGGCAGCCGGCGGCCATGGCCTCCAGCAGCACCAGCCCCAGGGTTTCGGTGCTGGATGGGAACAGGAAGGCATCACCGCTGGCGTAGGCGCTGGCCAGTTCTTCACCGGCGAGATAGCCCACGAAGGTGGTGGCAGTGCCTTCGAAATGCTTTTCCAGTTGCTGCCGGTGGGGGCCATCCCCCACAAGAGCAAGGCGGGTATTCGGCAGGGCTTCCAGCACCGGGCGAATCCGTTCGATCTGCTTCTCAGCGGAGAGCCGGCCGACATAGAGCAGCAGGGCGCCCTGGTCATCGTTGTCACCCAGCAGCCGCTGACGCATGGCTGAATTCCGCAGTTCCGGCCGGAACAGTTCGGTGTCGACCCCTCGCTGCCAGAGATCGGTGTGCTGGATCCCCTTGTCGCTGAGTTCCTGCACCATCGCCGTGGAAGTGCAGAGGTTCAGCAAGGCCTGGTTGTGGGCGGCTTTGAGCAGTTCCCACAGCAATGGTTCCAGCATGCCCATGCCGTAGTGCTCAAGGTATTTGGGCAGATGGGTGTGATAGCTGGCGATCAGTGGGATGGATTTGGTTTTGGCCAGCCAGATGCCGCCCAGGCCAAGCACCGCTGGATTGACCACGTGGATCAGATCCGGTTGGAAGGCGTCAATTGCTTCGGAGACCGCCGGTCGCGGCAGCGCAAGCTTCAGCTCGGGATAGAGGGGAAGCGGCATGGCGGGAACGCCGATCAGCCGTGCCCCCTTGTACTCATCGGGACAGCCCTCGGGGCAGAACACCACCACCTCATCACCGGCTTCAACCAAATGCCGCACCGTTTTGGTGAGGCGAGTGACGATGCCATCAACCTTCGGCAGGAAGGTTTCAGTGAAGAAGGCGATTTTCAAGGGTGAGCCCAGGATCAGGAGGCGGTGCCGATGGCCTCAGCTTGGGTTTTCGTCCAGGCCGAGGTGCAAAGGATGCGGTTGCGGTCGCAGCGGTCTGCGTAGCGGGTGGCGATCTCCACCACTTCCTTCAGCAGCCCGTCATCGAGGGTGGTGGGGTTGAGGCCCAGCTCGATGAAGCAGCGGTTATCTACGATTAGATCGTTCTCCACCGCTTCATTGCGGGGATTCGGCAGGTTATTGACCTGGGCGCCGGTTAGGGCGGCCACTTTCTTGGCCAGCTCGCCCACCTGATGGCTTTCGGTCATCTGGTTGAAGATTTTGACCCGCTCGCCCTGCTCCGGTGGGTTCTCCAGGGCCAGCTGCACGCAGCGCACGGAGTCGCGGATGTGGATGAAAGCGCGGGTTTGGCCGCCGGTGCCGTGAACCGTGAGGGGATAACCAATCGCTGCCTGCATCAGGAAGCGGTTCAGCACGGTGCCGTAGTCGCCGTCGTAATCGAAGCGGTTGGTGAGGCGGGGATCGCGATCGGTGGCATCGGTGTTGGTGCCCCAGACGATGCCCTGGTGCAGGTCAGTGATGCGGACCTTGTCGTTCTTGTTGTAGTAGAGGAACAGCAGCTGATCCAGCGTCTTGGTCATGTGATAGACGCTGCCGGGGCTGGCTGGGTGGAGGATCTCCTCCTCGAAGCGGCTGCCGTCGGGTTGGGGCACCTCAACCTTGAGGTAACCCTCAGGAATGGTGGCGCCACGGTGGGAGCCGTAGCCATAGACCCCCATGGTGCCCAGGTGCACCACGTGGATATCGAGACCGCTCTCCACGATGGCGGCCAGCAGGTTGTGGGTGCCGTTGACGTTGTTATCAACGGTGTAGCGCTTGGTGGCGCTGCTCTTCATTGAATAGGGAGCGGCGCGCTGTTCGGCGAAGTGCACCACCGAATCCGGGCGCTCCTCAAGGATGAGATCGAGCAAGCGTTGGTACTCATGGGCGATGTCCATGTGGACAAAGCGCATGGGCTTGCCGCCGATTTCGCTCCAGGCCTTGAGTCGCTCTCCGATGCTCACGATCGGGGTGAGGGACTCCACCTCCAGATCGATGTCGATCTTGCGGCGACTGAGGTTGTCGACGATCAGAACCTCGTGGCCCTGATCGGCGAGATTCACGGCACAGGGCCAGCCACAGAAGCCGTCACCACCGAGAACCAGGACCTTCACGACTGTCTCCTGACGAGCGGAGCCGCGCTCCATCAGGGCAAGCTACTACAGGGATCCTGTCCCTCAGCTGATGCCGACGGCTACCACGGTCATGGCGATCACGATCAGTGCTCCGGCACCGATCATCATCATGCGCTTGCTGTTGCTGGCCGAAGTGGCGGGCTCCGCGTAGGTCATCCGCGGTTCTGAAGCAAAGAGATTCAGCCGTCCGCCGTCTTCCTCGGTGACTGCCATGGAAATGAAGCCAATTGATCCAGACCCTATGGAGCAGTAGGCATTTCGGCTCACAGTCTTAAAAAGGCTTTATGTGATCCGGCCCTGTTGGGGTGAGCTGGCACTGGCCTGGGCCCGTTTGGGCATGGCTCCACTGCGGTGGCTCAAGCGACCGGCTTCAGCGGCCAACGCCATGGCCCGAGCCGTGCTGGGGGGATGGCCGCTCAGGGCAATGGCGCTGTTGATCAGCAGGGCATCCGCACCGATTTCCATGGCCAGGGCGGCATCGCTGGGAACGCCGATGCCGGCATCCACCACCACGGGAACGTTGGCTTCCTCAATGATCAGCTTGATGTTGGCCAGATTGGCCAGCCCTTGGCCGCTGCCAATGGGGGAGGCCAGGGGCATCACCGTGGCGCAACCCACAGCTTCCAGCCGGCGCGCCAGGAGCGGATCGGCATTGATGTAAGGCAGCACAGTGAATCCTTCGGCTACCAGTTGTTCTGCCGCTTCAAGGGTGCCAATCGGATCGGGCAGCAGATATGGCCCTTCCGGGATCACCTCCAATTTGACGAAGGTGTTGTCGCTCTGGCCAGCCAGGCTGGCCAGCTCCCGGCCCAGGCGAGCCACCCGCACGGCCTCCTCGGCGGTGGTGCAGCCAGCGGTGTTGGGCAGCATCCAGATCTTGGACCAGTCGATCGCCTCCATCAGCCCGCCATGGCCAGGGGCACCGCTCTGCACGCGGCGCACAGCCACCGTGACGATTTCGCAGCCACTGGCGCTGATGCTCTGCTGCAGCGAGGGGATGTCGGGGTATTTGCCGGTGCCGGTCATCAACCGGCTGCGGAAGGAGCGACCGCCGATCAGCAGCGGGTCGTCGTGGGGGGCTGTGGCGTTCATGGCCCGATCGTGAAGCCTGGGGCCGGCAGGGTGCAAGTGCGCCATGGCCGGCAAACGGATCTGGTTCTGGCGCCAGGGGCCATGGATTCGCCGGCAGAAGCCCCTACCGTGGCCCAACAAGGCTTGCCTTCACCGTGCCGCTGCCCTTTCTTCCACTGCTGGCGATGTCCGATCCGGACTTCGTTCCGTTTCAGCTGCCGGCGGCGTCTGAGGTGTCCCCTTTGATGGTGGAGCCTACGGATCCGCTCAATGCCGATCGCATTGAGGTGAACACCTTCGATCCGGAGAAGCGGGCTGAAAAGTTGGCGGTGGAATTACCCCGACTCTGGACTGGCACCTTGATGCGTGCCCGCAGCGGCGAGCGTTATCCCGTGGAGCTGAAGTTGGACCGCTTGGTGCCCCTGGGGGTGATGCTTGATCTGTTCGGCACCCTCACCATCAATGGCAAGAGTGTGCCGGTGCAGGGCAATGTGGATATGGGCAGCGATCAACTGGTGTTGCTTCCGCTTGGCGACACCCTTCCTGCTGGCCTGGAAGCGGGCGGCAACTTCCTGGGATTGCAGATGTTTGCCCTCAGCAGCTGGGTGGGCCCTCGTTTGATCAGCCGAGGCGCGGTGCTGCAATTGAGCCCGGTGCAGGAAACCGCGGCTCAACCTCCGGTGCGGGGCCTCTGGTGAGGCTCAGCCCTTGGGGCGCAACAATTTGAGCCGCTTGGTGGCCGTGTTGTTGCCAGGCTCAAGCTTCAGCACCTTTTGATAAAGCTCAGCAGCTTCATCCCCTTTGAGGGTTTTTTCTAGGGAATAGGCCAGGTTGTTCATGGCCACCGGATAGTCGCTGCGCGCGCGCAGGGCCAGGCGGTAATGGCGGATGGCTTCCTTGTGATTTTGCTGGGCAGCCAATGAAAAGCCCAGGGCATTTTCAATCAGCGCCTGGGCTTCAGCGGGTTCTTTGCCAGCGAGTTTTGCGGCTCGCTTGAGGCTGGTGGCTGCCTGCGCAAACAGGCGTTTATCGAGCTGCACGGAGCCCAACTCATAGAAGCTGGCGGCATCGGCATCAGTGGCCTGGGCGCGCCGCTCCAGGGAAGCGAGTTGGGTTTCCTGGCGGCGGACACGCCAAACCTGACGCCCCACCACCACGGAAACCACGCCTAGAAGGCCAATGAGCCCCAGCAGATAGGCCTGGGGCAGGGCGAAATCCATCGGACTTGGAATCAGGCCTTGGCAGCGTTCACCACGGTTTCGAAACCGCTGGGATCAAGCACGGCCAGTTGGGCCAGCATTTTGCGGTTGATGCGCACTTCAGCCTTTTTCAGGCCGCCGATCAGACGGCTGTAGCTCATGCCGTTCATACGGGCAGCGGCATTGATGCGGGCGATCCAGAGGCGACGGAAGTCGCGCTTGCGGCGACGGCGATCCCGGTAGGCATTGCAGAGGGCCTTCATGACCCGCTGGTTTGCGGTGCGGAAGAGGCTGCCGTTGCTGCCCTGGAAGCCACGGGCGAGACGCAGGATCTTGTTACGGCGGTTACGGGCGACGTTGCCCCTCTTAACGCGGGCCATGATTCAGGACTTCAGAATGGGACGGACAGATGGAACCGGGATCAGCCGGCGTAGGGGAGCATGTGGCTCACCCGATCGTGGTCGCGCTCATCAACCACGGCCATCGTGCCCAAAAAGCGCTTGCGCTTGGGGCTCTTATGGTCGAGCAGGTGATTGCGGAATGCGTGCCGGCGCATGA
>JAYKHZ010000108.1:0-24807 GCA_035286165.1 Synechococcus sp. | reverse complement strand
TCACAGCGTCGAGACGCTTGTTGCCTTCAGCAACAAAGCCCTTAAGGGCTGCCAGTTCGCCACCGCCGATAGGAGCGGTTTTGGCGTCGGCGCTAACGACGGCGCGGGAAAATGCGTCGAGCATTGGTGAGGGGCGTGACATCAAGGTGATCCACCGGCCCTTTATTCATCAAGAACAAAGGTCAGGCTCTCAGACTAAGAACTTAAAGCTCTTAGACCGTTACCTGATGGAGCCGGCGAACGAGAGACAGCCGGGGCTGTCGCTGGCAGAAAGGTAAATGGGTTTCGAGTGCCACGGGCTGGAGAAACCCGAATTACGCAAAGGTTCGTCATCTGGGGTCTCCCCCCACTGAAAACGCTGGTGCTGCAAAGGTTTCATGCCAAGCGCACCGCAAAAAACAACCCGTCAAGCAGGGCTTCTTTGGCTTTCCTCAAGGTTTAACTGCTGCGCTCAGGTTCACTCGCATCAACCCGCCCTGCTGCAAGCCCCCGTAGCAGCGCATGACATTGCCTGACCAGCAGCGATGCCGACTGGGTTGATCGGTTTAGGGTCGCGACAACCGGAGCGACTCGCAGTGTCTGACGTCTCAACGCAGGATCTCGAAGAATCCATTGAACAGCTCACCACCTATCGCGACAGGCTTCGCGCCGATGTCATCGCCATGGGCCAGAAACTGAAGCTGCCTCAGAAAAAAATCGACAGCACCTTGGTTGAGCATCCAGAACTTCAGCGCATTGAAGGGGTGCTTCAACAGCTCATGACTGAACGCGAGAAGCGCTGATCACGCCTGCAGCACCATTTGACCCCCATGCTGACCACAGCCATGTCCATGGAGGATTTCCTCCAATCCAGCCGCGGCACCTGGATGACACGCCGGGCCGTGCATCATCTCGATCATCAAGATGATGAATTCGCCGACTCCAACCTGATCATTGAGCCGTTTGACAGCACGGACTCAGTCGTTGCCAGTGTTTGTTCAAATCTGGGCATCGATCCTGGCCAAGCCAAGGGTGGTGCCAGATTTTGGTGGGAGAGCAATCTCAAACAAAGCACGCGAAGTGATGACTACGCCGCTGTGTTGATTGATGTGCCCTCACTGGACAATCCTCGCCAGGGGTTCTTGTTGCGTGACAAGGGTTACGTCGAAAAGCAATCTGTGATCAGCACCTATGCATTTGCCGATGATGGCGTGCTGACCATCACCACTCGCTACGACACCAACGTTGGCATCGAACGCTGCTGGTTTGTCACGGATCAAATTCGCATGAGGGTGAGTTCAGTGCAGTGTCTTGATGGGGTATCCATGACCACCTACTGCACAGAACTGCGCTGCCCTGAAGACGCTGATCTCAAGGCCTTGGCTGAACAGGCACGCCAGCTGGCAGGCAGCAGCACCGGGGGTTGAGTGCATGTTTAAAAGTTTTCTCGAGGAGCTCCACAGCGAGCTGAATGCCCGGGGAGCCACCTCACTGCCTGTTCCGGATGGCCTGGAACAGTGTGAATCCAGCAAAGGGGGCACCATTAATAGTTGGCTCTGGAAGGTTCCAGGTTTTCGGCGCTGGCGAGTCACCCGTCTCGATGCAGGCGACAGCTTGCAAGTGCTCAATTCCGTTGCCTATCCGGAGTACAGCCATGACCATCCACTGATGGGCTTGGATTTGCTTTGGTTTGGCGCTCGCCAGAAGCTTGTGGCAGTGCTTGATTTTCAGCCGTTAGTGCAAGAGCCCGACTACTTGGACAGGCATCTCGCAGGGCTCAAGGCCTTGCACGATCGGTTCCCTGAGCTCAGTGGTGAAGAAACCATGCGCTCGTTTGATCCCAACCAGTACTTCTCCCCCTGGTTGCTGTTCTGCCGAGGGGGCGCTGAACAGGCCGATTTGTCACTACCAAAGGCCTACAGCAGCTTCCTCTCCACCTATTGGGCGATGCACGATGCCAGCGTTGCCCTGGGATCAAGCATTGACCCTGAAGAAGTCCGCAATCTGCAAAGGGTTTACGACCTCTACAGCGCTGAGCGGGATCCCGCCCATGGCCTGTTCACCAGCCACTTTGGCAAGGCTTGGTCCGACCGTTTCCTCTCCGAATTTCTCTTTCCAGGATCATGAGCTCTCTTCATCGACAGACCAGCCTGGAGCCACTCAAAATCGAGGGATGGCGCTGGCAGCCTTTCCTCGATGAAGCCTGCAAAGCGCTGGAATGCTTCGAGCTCAGCCCCTATCCAGTGCCAGCAGAGTTTCTGCTGCAGCAAAGCCAAACTGGCTCCAAAGCCAAGCCCATCGATGTCACCACTGCCACATGGGCCTGTCAGACACCGAAATTGCGCCAAGTGCGCGCTGCCTGCGTGGAAGCGGGCTCAGCCGCATCGGTTCTGAACTTTGTCATCAACCCCAGCACCAACGTCGATCTGCCTTTTTTTGGTGCTGATCTGGTCACGCTCCCGGCTGGTCATCTTCTGGCGCTGGATCTGCAACCTGCACTGAAGCAAGACCAGCAACACACCGCTGCTGTATGGGAACGACTGTTACCACTGCACCAACGCTGGCAAGCAGACCTGCCCTCCGGAGGCCCAATCCCTGAAGAAGCTGAACCGTATTTCTCGCCAGGCTTTCTGTGGACACGCATTCCCCTTGGCGCAGAGGGTGATGCGCTGATTGAGTCAGCCGTGAAACCGGCATTCCGCGACTATCTCTACTTTTATTTAGAGCTGGTTGAAGCAGCCAAGCCTGTCAGCACAGCCCGCAGCCAGGCATTGCTCCAAGGTCAAAAGCGATACACCGCCTATCGCGCCGAAAAGGACCCAGCCCGCGGCATGCTGAGCCGCTTTCACGGCAGCGAGTGGACAGAGGCTTACATCCACGGCGTCCTGTTTGACCTCTAGCTGCAACGGCACTTCGCAGCTGTGGCGAAGGATCTGCGCTACTAGCCCGAATTAAACATTGTGAACACCCTTTCAAGGTCTACGGGTGCATTGGTCAGAATCCCTGCTGTGACGGGATGGGGACTACATCCCAGCCGTCCCCATCCAAAAGTCGCTAAGACTTCGTTCCCCCGACGTAGCCCCCAAGGAGTTTCCCAACATGTTCGACGCCTTCACCAAGGTCGTTGCCCAGGCAGACGCCCGGGGTCAGTTCATCGGCACCGGTGAAATCGACGCCCTGGCCGCCATGGTTGCTGATAGCAACAAGCGCCTCGACGCTGTGAACCGCATCACCAGCAACGCCTCCACCATCGTTGCCAGTGCCGCACGTCAGCTGTTCGCTCAGCAGCCTGCTCTGATCGCACCCGGCGGCAACGCCTACACCAGCCGTCGCATGGCTGCTTGCCTGCGCGACATGGAGATCATTCTTCGCTACGTCACCTACGCCGTCTTCTCCGGTGATGCCTCTGTCCTCGAGGATCGTTGCCTGAATGGTCTGCGCGAGACCTATCTGGCTCTGGGCACCCCCGGCGCTTCTGTGGCCGCTGGCGTGAACCTGATGAAGGAATCCGCCATCGCCATCGCCAACGATCGCAACGGCATCACCCAGGGTGACTGCACCGCTCTGATCAGCGAAATCGGCACCTACTTCGACCGCGCTGCCGCAGCCGTGGCCTGAGCCTGAACAGCCAGTCTCAGCACCGCTGTCATCGCTAGCCAGTCTCCCTAACCACATTCCACAATCATGAAAACCCCCCTCACCGAAGCCGTTTCTGTTGCTGATTCCCAGGGTCGCTTCCTGAGCAACACCGAAATCCAAGGCGCTTTCGGTCGTTTCAACCGCGCCAAGGCCAGCCTCGAAGCTGCCAAGGCTCTGACCAGCAAGGCCGATGCCCTGGTGAATGGTGCAGCCCAGGCTGTCTACACCAAGTTCCCCTACACCACACAGATGCAGGGTCCCGCCTACGCCTCCACCCCTGAAGGCAAGGCCAAGTGCTCCCGTGACATCGGCTACTACCTGCGCATGGTCACCTACTGCCTGGTGGCTGGTGGCACCGGCCCCATGGACGACTACCTGATCGCCGGTCTCGACGAGATCAACCGCACCTTCGAGCTCTCCCCCTCCTGGTATGTGGAAGCTCTGAACCACATCAAGGCCAACCATGGCCTCAGCGGTGAAGCTGCCACCGAAGCCAACAACTACTTCGACTACGCCATCAACGCTCTGGTCTGATCCAGACGCCTCGACTGCGATTCAACCCCCTCGAGTAAGAGGGGGTTTTTTTATGGCTCAAGCACCAACACTCCATCTCCTCCAGATGATTCAGGAGAACGGCACCCAAAGCAACGATGTCTGATCCTCAGCTGTCCGGCGAACCCATTAGCGAAGCTGAGGCTTTGCAACGGCTTCGTCAAACTGAAGATCCCAGCCAGCGCTATTACGCCGCATGGTGGCTGGGGAGAATGCGAAGTCGCCATCCTGATGCTGTACCACTCCTGCTGAGCAGCCTCAGCCTTGCACTCTGCGAATCGCAGGATGTTGCCTCAGCGGATGATCTTTTCGTTGCCCGGAACGCTGCTCGAGCACTGGGCAAACTGCAAGCACCAAGTGCGTTAACAACGCTGCTCCAGGCACTTGAGCATCCTGATCATGATCTGCGCGAAGCGGCCGCAAGATCAATCGGGGAACTCGGAGACCCCATGGCCATTCCAGCCCTTTCCCGACGACTGCAACAACCTCGAGCAGCTGAGCCAACCGGTCAGGGAGTGCGCCTGAATGAACCCTGCGAAGCACTGCTTGAAGCACTGGGGGACTTATCTCGCGGCCAACCAAATGAAGAGCTCCTCACACTAATTGAACCCTTCAGTCATCACGAACGACCTGTATTGCGCAGCTCAGCATTACGCGCACTTCTGATGATCAGCGGTGAGGAACGTTGGGCCAACGCCCTCATGGCACTTCTGAAGCACGAGCAACTGCAGGTCAGGCGAGCGGTCTTGATGGATGTGGGGGCTTGCGGCTGGCGACCGGCTGGCCCTGCATTGGCCAACTGCCTGGCGGAAAACAGCCTCAAGCTCATTGCGCTGAAGGGTTTAGTGGAGCAACCACTCCAACAACAAGAGAATCAAAGCGAGGAAAAAGAACTCCTCCAACTCATGGATGACTTGCTGTGACCACAACCGATTCTGATTTGCTTCAGCGTTGTCTTGAAACGGTTCACCAGGCAGCCACAGCGGAGGCCCTTGTTGATGCAACGGAAGCTTTGAGCAGCCTTTGTTCGACACTCGTTCCTGGCAGTGCTGATCAAGCCCAAGCCATTGATTGCCTTTTAGAACTCTTGCGGCTCAACAACCCAGGGGCTGCGGTGGCCGCTGTGGACGGCCTTGTGGCCTGTGGGAGCACAGCCGTGCAACCCATCTTGGACAACATTGACGACCACAACTACGGGGCACGTGCCTGGGCCGTTCGAGCCCTTGCAGGTTTACGCGATCCCCGGGGCCTCGAAGTCCTTGAACGGGCTGCAGCTCAAGACATTGGTCCCAGCGTTCGGCGCGCGGCCGCACGAGGACTCGGGCAGTTGCAACTGCATGGGCTCTCAACAAGCGAACGCCAGGGAGTGCACCAGCGCATGCTGAGCGGCCTCGAGGTGAGCTGCCGCGACGCTGAATGGGTGGTTCGCTATGCCTCCTGCGTTGGCCTTGAGGGTTTTCTCTCCCAAAGCCCGGCCGTGGCAACTGTTCAGCGTGATCAGGCCTATGCCTTATTACGCAACCTTTCAGGATCAACAAGCGAAGATGCTCTGGTTGTTCGTCTCCGTGCGCTCCAGGCCCTGGAGCGGTTGTCGGCATGAGTTCCTCCCCCACCCGCGTGCTGTTTGTTTGCCTCGGCAATATCTGCCGCTCACCAGCAGCTGAGGGGGTGTTCCTCGACCTGCTCAAGAAAGAAGGGTTAACCGATGCATTCCAGGTGGATTCCGCCGGAACCGGCCATTGGCATGTCGGCAAACGCGCCGATCCCCGCATGCGTGCCGCCGCTGAGCGCCGCGGCATCGAACTCCCCAGTCGCGCCCGCCAAATTGAAGCGAACGATCTGGAGGCTTTCGACTGGATCATCACCATGGATGACAGCAACTTGGCCAATGTGCGGTCGCTTGATCCCTCGGGGGCTCGTCATGGGCGAATTGTGCCGCTGACCAGCCATTGCACCCGCTTCAGCGCAACGGAAGTACCTGACCCCTATTACGGCGGCGAACAGGGCTTTGAGCATGTGCTCGACCTGCTGGAGGATGCCTGCGCCGGCCTGCTCAGCCAACTGCGTTAAGGGCCTCCAGCGGAACGCGCTCCTGGAAGAGTCCCAGAATCCGCTCCACCACAGCATCAATGCTGAGGCCATCACTGAGCAGTTCCACCGCGTCGTCGGCTTGGCGCAAGGGGGCCACCTCACGGGTGGAATCCATGTGGTCCCGCTCCGCAATCTCCTGCTCCAGCTGCGCCAGGGCTGGCACCGGCAGACCGCGCTGTTGCAGATCGGCAGCGCGACGGCGGGCCCGCTCCGCCACCGTTGCCGTCAGATAGATCTTGAGCTCAGCATCGGGGAACACCGCGGTGCCAATGTCTCGCCCCTCCGCAACGAGGCCACCGGTTTGCCCCAGCTGCTGCTGCTGGGCTGTCAACGCCTGTCGCACAGCCGGCAGCGCCGCCACGGCTGAAACCCCAGCGGTGACCTCCGCGGTGCGGATGGCGGCCGTGACATCTTCGCCATTGACCAGCACCCGCTGCTCACCCTCGGCGCTGGGCAGGAAGCGCAGTTCCAACTCCGCCAAAAGCTGCTCAATCGCTTCACCCGCATCGGGGCTGAGGCCCTTCTGCTGCAGCAGCCAGGTCACCCCGCGGTACATCGCGCCGGTGTCAAGGAACGTGAGCCCCAATTGGGCGGCCACCCGCCGGGTCACGGTGCTTTTGCCCGCTCCAGCGGGGCCATCGATGGCAAGGATTGGCTGTCGGGTCATCAACACGCGGTGATCGATCAAGCGGGCAGCGCCGCAGCGCACGGCGGCCGCCAACAGGGCTGGCCCCTGCACAGAGTCCAGGGGCTGCAACCGCTGGAGATCCACCAGCTGCAGGTAGTCCACCTGAAGTTGATGATCCTCCAACAGCGCCCGCACCGGGGGCTCCAGTTCAGACCATCGCTGCTCACCGCCAGCCAGCAGGCGGCTGGCCAATGCCAGGGCCGCAGGCAAGGCTGCCGCTTGCTGGCGCTGCTCAGCGCTCAGATACGTGTTGCGGGAACTGCAGGGCAGCCCATCGGCCTCCCGTTGGGTGGGGAAGGGCATCACCTGCAGCGGCAGCTGCAGGTCGTCCACCAGCTGGCGCAACACCTGAAGCTGCTGCCAATCCTTCTCCCCAAGATGCAGATGGGAGGGCTGGGTGAGGACAAGCAGCCGGGCCACCACCGTGCACACCCCAGCGAAATGGCCAGGGCGCCGCGGGCCACACAGGTGTTGCACCAGCTCAGGGGCCGGCGCCAGCTGGGTTAGCCCGTTGTGCCCCCGCGGATAGACATCACCGGCCAGGGGCGCCCAGAGCGCCGTTGCCCCTGCGGCAGCGGCCAGGTGGAGATCGGCCTCAAGTTGGCGGGGATAGGCCGCAAAATCCTCCTGGGGACCGAACTGCAGCGGGTTCACAAACAGACTGACCAGCACCGGCCGCACACCTTGAGCAGCCGCCACCGCAGAGCTGATCAGGGCGGCATGGCCCTGATGCAGGCCCCCCATGGTGGGCACCAGATGGAGGCCCTCAACGGCATGGGAGCGGCGCCAGTTCAGCAGCTCCTGCGGGGTGCGCAGCAGGGGAATGGAGCGGGTCAACAGCCACAGGCCACCGGCCCTACTGCAGCACCTCGAGCTTCACCTGGGCAATGCCACTGGTGACCAGACCCAATTCATGGGCCGCACCGTGACCGAGGTCGAGCACGCGATTTCCCACGTAGGGACCACGGTCATTGATGCGCACCACCGTGGTGCGCCCGTTCCAAAGGTTGGTCACACGCACCCGCGTGTCGAATGGCAAGGAACGGTGGGCGGCAGTGAGGGTGCCTTGGCGGTAAATCTCACCGTTGGCCGTGCGGTTCCCATAGAAGCCAGGGCCATACCAACTGGCTTCCCCCTGACTCACTGACACCACGGCTGGCCCCTGCTTGATGGCAACCGGTGGAGGAGCGGGAACCACAACAGGAACAGGCTGATCGCGGTCGAAGGCGTCGCTCTGTTCAAATTCCACCAGCCCTGTGACCACCTGCGGACTCACAGCAGTGCTCAGCTTCAGCAGCGGCTCACTCAGCTCCTGCGCCTGGGCAGGCAACTGAACGGGAAGGGCCAATGCAGCGGTGAGCGCAAAGAACTGACGGTATGAAAGGCGTTGCATCACGGGCGGATGCCTCTGCATTCGGCGCCAGCACTGATGCGGAGGCGACGAATTTCCAATTGCCAAGTAAGGCGAACTGGTGGGGAGGATCCTGAACAGATCAAAAGCGCACAAAAACTAAATCGATTCACAAACGGTTGGCATCCCCAACCCCCAATAAGTCGTTGATCAGAAAATGCAATCTCTCCCGAAATCTGCTGGCCCGCAGCGGATTAGCGCAGCCGCAGCGCCCCAAATCAATCAGCAACGCCGATCAAGGCGATAAACCCAGCTAATGACCTGGGGCTTGCCGGGGCTGCGCGACGATGGCAGCAAGGCATGCCGTGGGCCATGGATTACAAGAGCGCTGGGGTGGACGTTGAGGCCGGACGCGCCTTTGTGGATCGCATTCGCGACAGCGTTGAAGCCACCCGACGCCCGGAGGTGATCGGCGGACTGGGTGGGTTCGGCGGGCTCTGCCAACTGCCGGCCGGGATGCGCAACCCCCTGCTGGTGGCCGGCACCGATGGGGTGGGCACCAAGCTGGAACTGGCTCAAGACTGCGGTCGCCACCACGACGTGGGCATCGATCTGGTGGCGATGTGCGCCAACGATGTGATCACCTGCGGCGCTGAACCGCTGTTCTTCCTCGACTACATCGCCACCGGCAAGCTCAGCCCTGAAGCGATGGCCGATGTGGTGCAAGGCATCGCCGCTGGCTGCAGCACCAGTGGCTGTGCCCTGCTGGGGGGCGAAACGGCCGAGATGCCTGGCTTCTACCCCGCCGGCCGCTACGACCTCGCCGGCTTCTGCGTGGCGGTGGTGGAAAAGGATGAACTGATCGACGGCTCCCGCATCAGTGCCGGGGATCAACTGATCGCCGTGGCCAGCAGTGGCGTGCACAGCAATGGCTTCAGCCTGGTGCGGCGGATCCTGGAGGCGAATCAGGTGGATCTTCAAGCCCCCCAGAGCGCCCTCAATGGCGAGAGTGCCGCTGACGCCCTGCTGCGGCCAACCCATCTCTACGCACCGCTGGTCAAAACCCTCAAGCAGGCCCAGCTGCCCCTGCATGGCATGGCACACATCACCGGTGGCGGCTTGCCCGAGAACCTGCCCCGCTGCATGCCCTCCGGGCTGGCAGCCCAGGTGGACCCCAACAGCTGGGATCGACCCGCTCTCTTCCGCTGGCTCCAGGAGCTCGGCGATGTGCCCGAGCGCGATTTATGGCACACCTTCAACCTCGGCGTTGGTTTGGTGCTGGTGGTCCCTGATCAGGCCGTGGAGGCCACCCAACAAAAGGTGAGCAGCTGTGGCCTGCAGAGCTGGCGATGCGGCAGCGTGATTGAAGGCAGCGGAGTGATCGGCTTGCCCGCTGGTGCCTAAGGACAGCACTGGACACAGCTGGCAAGATGGGTGGACACAGTGAAAATGTCGTCCTTAAAACAACGTGCCCTTTAACGAGTCCTCTCGGCTCACGCGTCGCCGTAGTTCCGCTGGCCCTGTACCGCCTAACCGTCCCCAACGTTTCGGAGCCGATCACCCCAATCGCGGTGGTCATCGCGCCACTTATCTAACCCTCGCCGACCACGGCAAGGTGTTCGTGGCAGACCTTCCGCAGATGTCGGATGGTCAGCTGGAGAACGTGCAGCGAGAAGCCGCCGAGGTGTTTGACAGCCTTGAGCGGCGCATCGCTGATCTTGAGGTTCAGCTGGGCACCAACCCCCGCGACGACAGCGTGATCCGTGCGCGCACCAAGCGCGATGTGACCGATCGCTTCCTCAAAGCCATTGCGCAGGAACAGGAGCGTCGCCGTGAGAACCCGCACCTGCAGGCCGCTGCTGGTGAATCCCTCTCCCGCGCCTTCATGGAGGTGGCTCGCCACCGCCTGCCTGGCGCCACCTTTGACTCCCTGCTGCAAGAAGCCCTAGTGGCCTGCGAAAACCGCCCAGCAGCCATGCCACCGGAACCCAGCGTGGTGCCGATCCCCAGCGAAACCCTCAGCGCCAGCGATGACGAGGGTCAGGCGGTGTTACCGGTGGTGCTCAGCCCCGATCTTTGAGATCCAGCAGGCGAGAGGCCAGCAGGGCATCAAGCACGGCCACCAGGGCCCCAAATCCCCAGATCACCCGCCAGAGCTGTTGATCACTCAGCAGTGAGAGGCTGAGCATCAAGGTGCAGAGCAACACGTCCAGCACCAGGGCTCGGCGCAGCAACTGGGGAGGCAAAGAGGGCATCAGGAACTGCTGAAGGGATTGGCCGGCATTGCAACCTGCAGCTTGGCAGCGATGGCATCGAGCTGATCACGCTCCTGCTCGTCCATGCACCAGCTGAAACTTTGGCGCAGCGCCTCCACGTGGTTCAAGCGTCTGAGCCCAGGGATCGGCATCGCCCCATGGGCACGGCACCAATTGAGCACCACCGATGGCACGGACACCTGGCGGGCCTGGGCTTGCTGGCGCAGCTCCTGCAGCAACGGCTCAAGTTTGGGTAACAAGCGTCTGAACAGAGCTCCCCGGGCCCCTGGGGGCAGCTCGCCCTGCGCTGCAGGCCAGCGCCCACTGAGCAGGCCCAGGGCCAGGGGGCTGTAGGCAATCAACTCAATCCCCAGCTCCTGGCACACATCCCGCACCCCCCCTGACCGCAGGGGTTGCCGCGCCAACAGCGACAACTGCACCTGCAGGCTGCTGATGCGAACACCACGCTGTTTCAACAGGCCATGCCAGCGCCGCAACCGCCGCGGGCCCATGTTGGAAATCCCCAACTGGGGCACCACTCCTGCCTCCAGCAGATCGGCGAGCCCCTGCAGCAGCGGGCCTTCCTGCCAGGGGGCATAGCGGGCCGTGCTCCAGTGCAACTGCACCCGATCCAAACGGCCGCCCAGGCGGGCGCGGGACGCCGCAAACGCCCGATCAAACCCACGGCGGCCCAGGCGCCAGGGAAATGGCGCCAGCTTGGTGGCGATCAGCAGATGCTGCTGCTGCTCTGCGGGCAAGGCGGCCACCGCCTGCCCTAACAAGCGCTCACTGCGCCCCTGCAACGCACCGGTGCCGTAGGAGTCAGCGGTGTCGATGAAGCGAACGCCAGCCGCCACCGCCGCCGCCAGGGTGGCGCGAATGGAGGCATCGTCCCGCTCTGCCACGTAATCCCAGAGGAAGCGGTTGCCCCACGCCCAGGTGCCCGCACCGATTCCAGGCTGCTCACACGCCATGATCGGACTCCCTTTGGGCACCACCATGCAGGAGCACGCCAACGCCCCCACCAGCGCCAAGGCCACGGCAAACACACAGGCCAAACCGGTGGAGCCCGATCCGGTGCTGTGCCAGCACTGCGGACGCACGGCCAACAACGGCCTGAGCTGCATCGGCATGTGCGTGGCCGACAGCGGCTACTAATCCCATCAAAATGCCAGCGATCAGAGTGAACCGATGAAGCGGCTGCTCCCCCTCCTGCTGCTCCTGGGCCTCGGCCCCGCGAGTGGCAGCAGTGCCTTGAGCCAAAGCGTGCTGGAGAGCATGGGGCGGCTGGAGCAGACCCCCAGGGACTGCAGCCGCAATCTGGTGCTCAAGAAGCAAAACGGTGACTGCGCCCGGGTGGTGGTCGATCAAATCGATCGCGACTTCCTCACAGTGAGCTTCTACGCCCGCGGCGCTGAGCGGGACAGCAGCAACAAGCTCAGCTTTGGCGGCACCACCAACCGCAGCATGGTTTGCGAAGCCAGCCGCTGCCGCGTCACCGGGCCGATCCAGTTGGAGCTCAGCAACGCCAGCGAGGTGGATTACGACCCCAATGGCATCGCCACAGGGCTCCCCAGCGCCTGGCCAGTGAACGGCAGCTGCAAGCTCAGCAGCGATGCGGTGGTGTGTGAGGCCAAGGCCTTCAGCGGAGAACAATGGCGGGCCGAGGCCAGCTTCTAGGCCCTGCTCAGCGACTGGCCACACCAGCACCAAACCAGGCATCACCGAGCTGCCAGCGCACCAGCTGCCCCTCCCCCTGGCTCACCAATCTGAGGGTCTCCGCCCCCCGTTGATAGCCATAGGCACAGAAGCCCTCACCGGTGCCACTGCAGGTGATCAGCGCCGGTACCTCCTGGCGAATGGCCTGCTGACGCGCAGTGAGCGGCTGGGCCTCACGGGCCTCCTGTGACACCCCCCACCCCTGCTGCACCAGCTGCTGATGCACCGCCACGATCGGGCGACCCACCTGCAGATTGGGGGCCTGGGCCATCAACAGGGGCGCCACCAACACCAGCAGATCCACGGGTGATCCTCATGAGACACACCCCTTGCTGATCAAAAATCCAACCAAAGACACAAAAACAACGCCTTTTGTCGCGTTTTCGGTCTCAAGAGACTGAAGGCGGCACCCAGATTCGAACTGGGGATAAAGGATTTGCAATCCTCTGCCTTACCACTTGGCCATGCCGCCGTCCGGGAGCCAAACTCCCGAGACCGGATCGTATCAGCTGCACCATGCCCGCTTCTCGCCTGCTGGTGCTCAGTAATGGTCACGGCGAGGATCTGATCGCCCGTCGCATCCTTGAACAGCTGCGGCAACGGGCCCCATCCACCCAGATCAGCGTGCTGCCCCTGGTGGGCGAGGGGCATGCCCTTAATCAACTGTCCGGCGTGAGCGCCATAGGACCGCGGCTGACACTCCCCAGCGGCGGCTTCAGCAACCAGAGCGCCAGCGGCTTGCTGCAGGACCTGCGCGCCGGACTGGCCAGCAACAGCTGGCAGCAATGGCGCAGCCTGCGGCGCTGGGCACGCCAGGGAGGACGCCTGCTCGCCGTGGGGGATCTGCTGCCACTGGCCCTGGCCTGGGCCAGTGGCCTGCCCTACGGCTTCATCGGCACCCCCAAAAGCGACTACACCTGGAGCAGCGGTCCAGGCAGCGCCTGGCCGGCGGATGCTTATCACCGGCTCAAGGGCAGCGAATGGGATCCCTGGGAATGGGCCCTGATGGGCCGACCAAGCTGCCGCCTGGTGCTCTGCCGCGATCGCCTCACCGCCCGCGGCCTGCGGCGCCATGGCATCGCCGCTCTGGCGCCAGGCAATCCGATGATGGATGGCTTCAGTGCTGTGCCCCTACCCCAGGCGCTGCAGGGGCACCAACGGCTGCTGCTGCTGCCCGGCTCGCGCAACCCTGAAGCAATCGGCAATCTTGAACGGCTGCTTGTGGCCGCCAAGCCGGACTCCCCCCCGAGTCAACGGCTGCTGCTGCTGGCCTGTGGCAGCGCCCCGGACGACCACAGCATCGCCACCCTGCTGCAGCGGTTGGGCTACAACAACTGCCCGCCGCCCGCAGGCAGCGATGCCAGCCGGGCCTGGCATGGACCAGCGGGGATGGTGTTGCTGGGGCGGGGCTGCTTTGAACACTGGGGCCGTTGGGCCCAGGTGGGGCTCGCCTGCGCTGGCACCGCCACCGAGCAACTGGTGGGCCTGGGCTGTCCGGCCCTCTCGCTGCCTGGCCCAGGCCCCCAATTCAAAGTGGGCTTTGCCCAGCGCCAGAGCCGCCTGCTGGGGGGAGCGGTGCGGGTGTGCCGCAACGGCCCGGAGCTGAGGCAACGACTGGAGTTGCTCCTAGCCGAACCACAGCTGCGCCACACGCTCGGGGTGATCGGCCAGCGGCGCATGGGGCCGGCTGGTGGCAGCGCCGCCAGCGCGGCGCTGATCGAACGCCAGCTGCTCAGCTGAGCGCAACCTCAGCTGCGGTGCTCAAAGATTGAGCCGAAGTGGAAGCGATCGAGATCGGAGAACACCGGAATGCAGGCAAAGCAACGCTCCGCCAGCTCCCAGCGCTCCTCCCGCTTGAGCATCAACTCGAGCCGATCGCGCGCCGGCAACAGGTAGCGCACATCGCCAGCGGCATAGGCCAGCTGCTGATCACTGAGCTCCTCCACACGGCCCCAGTCACTGCTCTGGGCCTGCTTATCGAGCTCCACACCCACCAGCTCATTCACCACCTCCTTGAGGCCATGGCGCGGGCTGTAGGTGCGCGCCAAACGGCTGGCCACCTTGGTGCAGAAGATCGGATTCACCGCAATTCCCAGGCCAGTGGCCAGAGCCGCCACATCAAAGCGGGCGTAGTGGAACACCTTCTCGATGGCAGGGGCCTCCATCAGCTGCTTGAGCCGGGGCGCCTCGCTCTGGCCGCGGGCAATGCGGATGCAGCACACCCGATCCTGGTCATCACAGATCTGGACCAGGCAGAGGCGGTCGCGGCCATGGATCAGACCCATGGCTTCGGTGTCCACCGCCAAAGCCTTTGCATTTCCGTAATATCCCAGCCATTCATCGCTGAGATCCCCGTCGAACACTGCGAAGTTGACGGGCGTGGAGGGGCGGTCCTGGGGCATGAAAAGGGGATAACCGGCGCCAATCTGCCGGATTGACCGTCAATCTCACTTGAAAATCAAAACGAGACTGGGTTAGTGATCGTCTAGAGCAAAACTGCGCCCCACCTGCCATGCCCAACAGGCGCCCACAGGCCAACCACGGCCTGACCGACATCAAACGCTTTTTTGACCAACCGCCCCTGCAATACCTGGGGCTGGAACTGGCCGTGTGCTGGATCATCGACTGCCTGCTGGCGGCCGACTCCTACCCCACAGCCCTGATGAACCGACTGGCGGAACACCACCCCCGCCTGCGCCTCTCGGAAACCGTGCTGCAGCAAGCGATCGCCTTCCTCGACCAGCAAGGCGCCATCGGCAGCTACTCCCAGCGCTGCCCCAGCCGCGGCCGCCCGCGCCGCATGCTGCACCTTGAAGAGAGCTACCGCAGCGAGGCGGAAGAGCTGATGCCCGCCTGGCATCGCTGGCTGCAGGAATCTGATGGAAGCACCACCTCGGCCACCAGCGGCTCCAACGGCAGCCGCAGCAAAGTGCTGAGCCATTGAGAATGGGGGCGCTTGGCGCTCCCGATGGATCCAGTTCTCTCCTCCACCCTGCTGCTCACCACCTTGATGGGGGTGGGATTGGTGTTCTTCCTACGGGCAGCGAGCAAAGACCGCACCACCACGGTGGAGGTGAACAGCTCACGCCCCCCACTGGAGGTGCTTGAAGGCCTGCGCCGCTGGCTGCTCGAACGGGGCTGGAGTGTCACCGATGGCGACCCCGAACGCCAGGTGATGCGCTTTGAGGGCAGCGTGGCCGCCAGCACACCACTGGCTGCACTGCTCACAATCTTGGGATCCTGCGGCGCCGCCTGCCTTGGCCTGGTGGTGCGTCAGCTCCTGCCCCAATTCGGCTTTTGGCCCCTGCTGCTCACCCTGCTGGGCCCCGTTGCCGGCCTGATTTATCGGCGCCGGGCCGCCCGCACCGAAATCCTGGAACTGCGCCTGCTGCCCCCCCAGGAGTTCTGCCCCACCACCCTGCGGCTGCGGGCCCATCGCGATGAATTGATTGCCATCGAGCAGGAACTGGGCCGCAGCCTCAACCTGCGCAGCGACGGTGCCCTGCTGAGCTCGCCGATCTGAGCGCGCGCCACTCCAGAACCTTTTCTTTGCAAAAGCGCATAAACACGGCAGCATGGGAGCCTCAGGCTGAATCCCATGGGTCGCATCCCCCTGCTGTGCGCTGTCTTGCTGCTGAGTGGTGCGCCGGCTCAAGCCGGCCTGATGGATCTGCTCAACAGCATCGAAGCGCCCGCGCTGGACCCTGAACCCTCCCTGCTGCCTCCCCTGCCAGCAGAACCTGGCACCGGCAAAAACTGGATCGGCACCCAGGCCCACAAGCGGGATCTGCCCATCTTGGTGATGGCTGGTCATGCCGATTCCCAGCGCATCGCCGGTTCAGGAACCCCCGGCAGGGCCGTAGGGATGAACGGTGCTGCACCGATGCAGCCCGGCATCACCGATGAGCTGTATTGGAATTTGCTCACCGCCAAGCGAATCGTGGCGGAGGGCAAGCGCCAGGGGCTCAACATGCGCTTCTACGACCCAGGGGTGCGGACAATCCGCAACTCCAAAGATCCGCGCACCAACTGGAGCACCGGTGCCAGGCACGCCAAAGCGGGGGGCTATGCCCTGGAAATTCATTACGACGCTTATTCCCCCCATGGCATTGGCCCTGGGGTGATCCCGGCTGTGCTCTACGGGTTCTCCGTGCTGGATGAAGCGTTAGCCAAGGAATTCGGCGGCTACCCCTACGACTACCGCGGCATGCTCGGCGCCCCGCGCAAGGGGATCTCCATGCTGGAAATCGGCCAGCTGGAGGGCTCCCTGGAGTCATCCCTGCGCAACCGCAATCGGCGCGAGGCCACCCTCAATCAGATCGCCGAGCGGGTGGTGCGCGCCCTGAAGCGCGGCTTAGCCAACAGCGCCATGGGGAGCACAGTGCTGCTCAAGGGCGCTGTCGCCGAGCCAGTCCTGGGGACGGGTGAACACATCGGTGAGTAAGGCTTCGCGGCTCCCGGGCTCAGCGCTGTAGCCGTATTCCCAGCGCACCAGCGGCGGCAACGACATCAGGATCGATTCGGTGCGGCCATTGGTCTGCAGACCAAAAATCGTGCCGCGATCGAACACCAGGTTGAACTCCACATAACGGCCACGGCGATACAGCTGGAACTGGCGCTCGCGATCGCCATAAGGAAGCCCACCGCGCCGTTCAGCGATCGGCACATAGCTGGGCAGGAAGGCGTTACCGCAGGCTGAGGCCAGCTTGAACAGATCCTCCCAGCTGCGCTCGGGGGTCTGCTGCGCACCCACTGCGGCTGCAGGACCATTGGCATCGGGCCCCTTGTACAGCACGCCACCTGGGGCCTGGTAGTCGTAAAAAATGCCCCCGACACCGCGGGTTTCATTGCGGTGCTTCAAATAGAAATACTCGTCGCACCAGGGCTTGAACACCGGGTAGTAGGCCGGGTCAACGCTGTCGCAAGCCCCCTTGAGGGTGCGGTGGAAGTGCTTGGCATCCTCAAGGAAGGGGTAGTAGGGGGTGAGGTCAGCACCACCGCCGAACCACCACACCGGCCCCGCTTCGAAGTAGCGGTAATTCAGGTGCACCGTGGGGATGTAGGGATTGCGGGGGTGCAGCACCATCGAGGTGCCCACCGCATACCAGGGGTGGCCAGCAGCCTCAGGGCGCTGGTTGAGAATCGAAGGCGGCAGGTTCTCCCCCTGCACCTCAGAGAAATTCACACCGCCCTGCTCGAGGACAGCCCCCTCCCGCAGCACGCGGGAGCGACCACCACCCCCTTCCGGCCGCACCCAGCTCTCCTCTTCAAAGAGGCCCTCGCCATCAAGCGTCTCCAGCCCAGAGCAGATGCTGTCCTGCAGGCCCATCAGCAGAGCCTTCATGCGGCTGCGGGAATCAGCAGGAGGGGAAACAGCGGACACTGCAGATCAACAGAGATGCCTGACACCTTTTCAGCACAAGCTCACCCAAGACAAGGAGCTGTAAGGGGCTGTCACTAGGATCCGGCGCCAGGACTGGGTACTGCATGGCCACGGTGGACGACGCCCGCAGGGTGCTGGGGGCGCTGAAGGATGCCGGCAGCGGCCGCGAACTGCTTGAGCTGGGCTGGATTCAACAGCTGCGACTCGAACAGAACCGTGCGGTCTTCCGCCTGGCCCTGCCGAGTTTTGCCGCCAGCCAACGGGATCGCATCGCCGGCGACGCCCGCAGCGCCTTGCTTCAGCTCGAGGGCATCGACGACGTGCAGATCGAACTGGCGCAACCGGGGGAGGGGGCGCCCATCGGCGCCGCCGGCCATGGCCAGGTGCAACCGCAGCAACCGATTCCCGGCGTGCGTCAGATCATCGCCGTCAGCAGCGGCAAGGGCGGCGTGGGCAAGAGCACCGTGGCGGTGAATCTGGCCTGCGCCCTGGCCCAGGCGGGGCTCAAGGTGGGCCTGCTCGATGCCGATATCTATGGACCCAACGCCCCCACCATGCTGGGGGTGGCGGATCAGACCCCTGAGGTGAGCGGCCAAGGGGAGGAGCAGCGGCTCACACCGATCAGCACCAGTGGCTTGGTGATGGTGTCGATGGGGTTGCTGATTGGCCCGGAGCAGCCGGTGATCTGGCGGGGCCCCATGCTCAACGGCATCATCCGCCAATTCCTGTATCAGGTGGAGTGGGGCGAGCGCGATGTGCTGGTGGTGGACCTGCCCCCCGGCACCGGTGACGCCCAACTCAGCCTGGCCCAGGCGGTGCCCATGGCTGGCGCCGTGATTGTGACCACTCCACAACAGGTGGCTCTGCAGGATGCCCGCCGCGGCCTGGCGATGTTCAACCAGATGGGCGTGCCGGTGTTTGGCGTGGTGGAGAACATGAGCTGGTTCACCCCTCCCGAGCAACCCGAGCGCCGCTATCCGATCTTCGGCAGTGGCGGTGGTGAGCGGCTCGCCACGGAAGCGGGGGTGCCGCTGCTCGCTCAGATCCCGATCGAACTGCCGGTGCAGGAAGGGGGAGACAGTGGTCGGCCTGTCACGTTGAGCCAGCCGGACTCGCTGGCTGCGGCAGCCTTCAGGGAATTGGCCGACACTCTGCGGACGGCCCACCGGCTCTGAGTTCATGCCCACCTACCAGGGGATCCGTTCCAACCGCCTGGGAGCCAAAGCGCGTGGCAGCCGCCGCCGCTGGCTGCGCTTCGATCCCATCCTCTGGGGCGTGCCGGTGTTCCTCACCCTGGTGGCCGGCGTGCTGATCGCCAGCACCCAGCGGGATTCACCCCTGGCCGACTGGACGAACCACTGGGTCACCGCCGTCTTCTCGATCGGCCTGGCCGTGGGCCTCTCTCGGATTGCCCTGGACCGGCTGCAGCAACTCCTGCTGCCCATCTACATCGCCACCTTGGTGAGCCTGCTGGCGGTGAAGGTGATTGGCACCAGTGCCCTTGGGGCCCAGCGCTGGATCTCCATTGGCGGACTGAATGTGCAGCCCTCGGAGTTCGCCAAGCTGGCGGCGATCCTGCTGGTGGCAGGAATCCTCTCCAAACACCCAGTGGAGCGGCCCGTGGATCTGCTGCGCCCCTTCGCAGTGATCTCCGTGCCATGGGCCATGGTGTTCATTCAGCCCGATCTGGGCACCTCCCTGGTGTTCGGGGCGGTGCTGCTGGCGATGCTCTATTGGGCTGGGTTGCCCCTGGCCTGGCTGACGCTGCTGATCTCACCACTGCCCACAGCGTTGATTGCCGGTCTCTTTCCCCTTGGCCTGATCCCCTGGTTCCTGCTGCTGGCCACCCTGGCCTGGCGCAGCCTGCCCTGGCCCCGGATTGCCGTTGGCGCCAGCCTGGCCTTGAACAGCCTTTTCGCCTGGATCACCCCGCTGCTTTGGCAGCACGGCCTCAAGGACTACCAGCGCGATCGCCTGATCCTGTTTCTCGACCCCACCAAAGACCCCCTCGGCGGTGGTTACCACCTACTGCAGAGCACCATTGGGATCGGTTCAGGCCAGGTGTTCGGCTCTGGCCTGATGCAGGGCCTGCTCACCAAGCTGCAGTTCATCCCCGAGCAACACACCGATTTCATCTTCAGCGCCCTGGGTGAGGAAACAGGCTTTCTTGGCTGCATCATTGTTTTGGCGGCCTATCTGATGCTGGCCTGGCGGTTGCTGCAGATCGCCGGTGAAGCCCGCAGTGACTTCGAATCCCTGGTGGTGATCGGCGTCCTGGCGATGGTGATGTTCCAGGTGGTGATCAACATCAACATGACCATCGGCCTGGGGCCTGTGACCGGCATTCCACTGCCCTGGATGAGCTACGGCCGCTTCGCCCTGCTGGTGAATTTCATCGGCCTGGGACTGGTGGCCTCCGTGGAGCGCCGGGCTCGCAAAGCCCGCATGCGACTGCAGTGACTCCAGGTCCCACGCTGCTGCAACTGCGCCAACGCCTGGCCAGCACCGTGGCCCCTGTGGCTGGGGACGATGCGGCCGCTCGGCGCCAATGGTGGGCAGGGCTCACGGTGCTGCAGGAGCAACTGCTGGAGTTGGGCTGCCCCCCGGGGCTATGGCTGGCCTCACCCCTGCCGGCCCTGCATGAACCCCAGGTGCTGAGCCGCTGCCCGGGCTGGGTCTGGAGCCCGGCGGGCTGGAGCCAGGGCCAGCGGGAACTGCCAGGCCGCCATGGCGAGACAGACCTGCAACCGCAGCTCTGGCAGCTCCCCCTGCAGGACGAGGACGGCACCGATCCACTGCTGGTGCTGATCAGTGGACCCCTGCAAGTGGCCCTGGCCCTGCATGGCAGCCGCCGCGAGCGCCAACTGGTGGCCAGTTTTGACCCCACCCTGCTGGCGGAGCTGCTGCAAGAGCTGGGGCAGCGCATGGAACAGGACAATCCCGCCGCGGCCGACAGCCTCAAACAACAGCTGCAGCGCTTAGGGCCGCTTGAATCCTGTGAATCCCAGGCGCGGGCCTTCTGGCCGCGCCTGGCGGCCCAGCTGGCCCGGGCCACCCCCAGCCTCACCCTGGTGAGTGCCAGCCCTGAATCAGGACAGCCGGACAGCAGCGAACAATTGGGGCTGCTGGAAGCTTTAGCCCATGAGGTGCGCACGCCTCTGGCCACGATCCGCACCCTGATCCGCTCCCTGCGGCGACGCAAGGATCTGCAGCCCCAGCACCACCAGCGGCTGGAGCAAATCGATCAGGAATGCAGCGAACAGATTGATCGCTTCGGGCTGATCTTCCAGGCGGCGGAACTGGAGCGCTCACCACGCTGCGACCGGCCCCTGGCCCGCACGGCCCTTGAGGATCTGCTGCCCCAACTGAGCGATGCCTGGCAACGGCAGCTGCAACGACGGGAGCTGGGTTTCGCCTTGCTGCAGGAGCCTGCCTTGCCCCCGGTGATGAGCGATCCCGCCCTGCTGGAATCCATGCTGCTAGGCCTGATGGATCGCTTCAGCCGCGGCCTGCGGCGCGGTGAAACCGTCACCGTGGAACTGAGCCGAGCTGGCGAGCGCCTCAAGCTCCGGGTGAGCAGCGCTGGCGATGACGACGACGCTGCCAGCGACAGCGAGAGCGTGGGCCCGATTCTCAGCTGGGATCCAGCCACGGGCAGCCTGCAGCTCAGCCCCCAGGCGGTCCAACGCCTCTTCACCAGCCTCGGTGGGCACCTCACCGAACGCCCCGGCCGCAGCTTCACCCTCTACCTGCCCCTGGCCAATGTTGAAGCTCATGAAGAGAGCTGCACTTAGCAAGAACACACCATTGATGAGTGCTAGCTTCCAGCCAAATGTCATCCCTCTGACGGCATGTCTACGGCTTCCTCTCTCACCGGCCAGCTTCCTGGCTATATCGGCAGCACCGGTGGTCTGCTGAACGCCGCCGAAACGGAGGAGAAGTACGCCATCACCTGGAGCAGCAGCACCTCGCAGGCTTTTGAGCTACCGACAGGTGGCGCAGCCATGATGAATTCAGGCGAAAACATTATGTATTTCGCCCGTAAAGAACAATGTCTCGCCCTCGGCACTCAGCTGCGCACCCAGTTCAAGCCTCGGATTGAGGATTACAAGATCTACCGCATCTTCCCCGGCGGTGACATGGAATTCCTGCACCCCAAGGATGGCGTCTTCCCCGAGAAGGTGAACGAAGGTCGTTCCATGGTGGGCCACAACCCCCGCCGCATCGGCCAGAACACCAATCCCGCCACCATCAAGTTCAGCGGCCGCACCCCCTACGACAGCTGATCTTCAGCCGTTACACAGCAATCCACTAGAAAGGCGGGTCTTAGGACCCGTCTTTTTTTCTGCCCAGCCACCGATGGCCAGCACCGACAGCACCCCAAGCTTCGAGCCCCTGTGGCGCCGCTGGCCCGCAGATCTGGATACACCCCTGAGCACCTGGCTGAAGGTGGGGCATGGCCGCCCCTATGGCGTTCTGCTGGAGTCTGTTGAGGGTGGTGAGCAGGTGGGGCGCTGGAGCTTCGTTGCCAGCGATCCGCTCTGGGTGCTCACGGTGCGCGGTGCCTCCGCCTGGATCGACCACCGCGATGGTCGCCGCGAAAACCTTGAAGGCGATCCTTTTGAACTCCTGCGCCAACGGCTTAAGCCCTACAGCAGCAGCGCAATCCCGGGGCTTCCCCCTGTGGGGCAGCTGTTCGGCTTCTGGGGCTATGAGCTGATCCACTGGGTTGAACCCAGCGTGCCGGTGCATCCGCGCGGTGAGAACGACCTGCCCGATGGCTGCTGGATGTTTTGCGACAGCCTGCTGGTCTTCGACCAGGTGCGCCGGCAAGTCACGGCTGTGGCCTATGCCGACCACAGCGGCGGAGGTGATCCGGAAGCAGCCCGCGCTGCAGCGGAAGCGCGGCTGGATGCGCTCGAAAAGCAGCTGCATCAACCACTGCCCAGTGGCCGCACCCCATTGCGCTGGCAGGAGCGCAGCGCCGAATCCCTGCCCATGCGCAGCAACACCGCCCAAGCGGCGTTCGAGCAATCCGTGCGGCAAGCCCGCGAACACATCGGTGCAGGTGATGTGTTCCAGCTGGTGCTGAGCCAGCGACTGGAAACCGAAGTGGATCACGATCCCTTCGATCTGTACCGCAGCCTGCGGATGGTGAATCCCTCCCCCTACATGGGGTTCTTCAGCTTCAACGGCTGGCACCTGATTGGGTCCAGTCCCGAGGTGATGGTTAAGGCTGATCCGCTGCCCGATGGCCGGGTTCGCGCTGCAGTCAGGCCGATTGCCGGCACGCGCAAACGTGGGGTGGATGCAGCCGAGGATCTTGCCCTCGAGGAGGACTTGCTGGCCGATCCCAAGGAACGGGCCGAGCACGTGATGCTGGTGGACCTGGGCCGCAATGACCTGGGCCGGGTCTGCCGGGCTGGCAGCGTCAGCGTTGAGGAGCTGATGGTGATCGAGCGCTATTCCCACGTGATGCACATCGTGTCGCAGGTGAAAGGGGATCTCGATGAGCGCTACGACGTGTGGGATCTGCTGCGCGCCTCGTTCCCAGCCGGCACGGTCAGCGGCTCCCCAAAAATCCGGGCGATGCAGCTAATCCATGCGCTCGAACCCGATGCCCGCGGCCCCTATTCCGGGGTCTATGGCGCCATGGACTTAAGCGGTGCCCTCAACACAGCGATCACCATCCGCACGATGGTGGTGCAACCCGCCGCCAACGGTGGCTGGCGTGTGCAGGTGCAGGCCGGAGCCGGGGTTGTCGCCGATTCCAAGCCCACAGCGGAATACGAAGAAACCCTCAACAAAGCCCGCGGCCTGCTCAAGGCCCTGGCATGCCTGGAGCCTGGAGAGGCGGAATGAGCGGCGCACTGGCCAAAGGCTTTGAAGTGGAGATGTACACCGGCCGCAGCGACGGCACCGTGGTGGGCTGCTCCAGCGCCGCGGCGGCTGCCCTTGAGGGGGTGGTCACCGAGCCCGATTGCCGCAACCTCGAGTACATCACTCCGCCTGAGGCCAGCTACGAGCAGCAGCTGGTGCATCTGCTGAAACCGCGACGGCAGCTGCGCCAGTGGCTTTCAGAACGCCAGCTCACCCTGCTGCCGGGCAGCACCCTGAGCCTGGGGAACAGCCAGCGCTTCGAGCGCTCCGACCCTGAAAACCCTTATCACCACTTCATCGAAGCGACCTACGGCACCCGGGTGGTGACGGCCAGCGTGCACATCAACCTGGGCTTGCCAGACACCGCTTCGATCATGGCGGCCTGCCGATTGCTGCGTTGTGAGGCTGCTCTGCTGCTGGCCCTCAGTGCCAGCTCACCCTTCCTGGATGGCGGCGATACCGGGGCTCACTCCCAGCGCTGGCGCCAGTTCCCGATCACCCCAGAGCAGGTTCCGCTGTTCCGCGATCACGCCCACTACGTGGGCTGGATGGAGGCCCAACTGGCTGCCGGCACGATGCGCAACGTGCGGCACCTGTGGAGTTCGGTGCGACCAAACGGTGCCGATCGCCCCTATGGGCTCAACCGGGTGGAACTGCGCATCTGCGATTTGGTGACCAACCCCCACGAGCTGCTGGCCATCACCGCCTACTGCGAACTGCGGCTGCTGCAGCTGCTCGATGGCGCCGCTGAGGATCCCGCCACAGCCAGCCAGTTCTCACTCGAGCAACTGGCCCAACTGGCTGATGCCAATGATCAACAAGCGGCCCTCAGCAGCCTCGAAGCCACGCTGCAGCACTGGCGTGATGGACGCCCCCTGCAGGCGCGCCAGTGGATCAGCGATCAGCTCGACGAGCTGCAGCGCTGGGGCCAGGGCCACAGCGCCCACGCCTGGCTGACCCCACTGGAGGGGCTGCTGGAGCGGGGCAACACGGCCATGCGCTGGGTGCAGCGCCACCGCAACGGCGAGGGCATCAGCACGATTCTTCAAACCGAGATCGCAGCCATGGAAAGGGAAGAGCAGCTGCTCTGGAGTCAGTGCAGCGGGAGCGCGCAGGGCGATTTGGGATGATCAGGTATCCCTTGTACTGATCCAGCGCTCGCATGCAGGTTTCGCTGTCCGACACTGCTGCCCCGGTCGGCCGCCGCACCCTGCGTCAGCTGAATGAACGCCTCGAGTTAGTGGAAGACCTCTGGAGCACGGTGCTGCAG
>JAYKHZ010000107.1:0-12751 GCA_035286165.1 Synechococcus sp. | reverse complement strand
ACCTCACCGATGAAGCGTTTGCGGGATGGCCCCAGCAGCAGCGGGTAGCCATGGGCTGCCAGGCGCGGCAGCTGTTGCAGCAGGGTGAGGTTGTGCTCGCGGGTTTTGGCAAACCCCAGGCCCGGATCCCAGAGAATCTGGCTGGGTTGCACCCCGGCAGCGCAGGCCACGGCTGTGCGCGCCAGAAGTTCCTGCTCCACCTCCCACACCACATCGCTGTAGGTGGCCAGCCCATCCATGCTGCGGGCATCACCGCGGCGGTGCATCAACACATAGGGGCAGCCGCTCTCAGCGATCAGGGGCAGCATCGCGGCATCGGCTTGGCCAGCGGAGACATCATTGATCCAATCAGCGCCCACTTCCAGTGCCGCCGCCGCCACCGGAGCCAGGAAGGTGTCGATCGAGAACAGCAGCTCTGCCGGCAGGCTGCCCTCAGCGCGAGCTGAAACCAGCTGCTGCAGCACAGGCAACAGTCGCTTCAGCTCCTCATCAGCACCAACATCAACAGCTCCTGGTCTGGTGCTCTGGGCACCGAGATCCAGCAGATCGGCCCCCTGGGCCGCAAGACGCCGTGCCGCCTTCAAGGCACGTTCGGGGGCCAGATAGCGGCCCCCATCACTGAAGGAATCGGGCGTGATGTTGAGGATCGCCATCACCGCCGTGCGCTGCCCCCAGGGACAGCGGCGGTCGATGGCGTCAGCGCTCATACCGCAGCTGGGACCTGGTAGTTGGCGATGCGGGCAAAGCCTTCGGGATCCAGCGAGGCGCCACCCACCAGCACGCCATCGATATCGGATTTGGCCATCAGTTCATCAATGTTGCCGGGCTTCACCGAACCGCCGTACTGGATAGTGAGATCGGGGTAGCCCACCCAACTGCGGATCAAACCACAGATGCGGTTGGCCTCATCGGAGGCGCAGGTTTTGCCGGTGCCGATGGCCCAGATCGGCTCGTAGGCCACCACCAGCTTGGCGGGATCGATGCCATCCATGCCCTGCTCCACCTGGCGACGGATCACGCGCTCGGTTTCACCGGCTTCGCGCTGCTCATCGCTTTCCCCAACGCAAAGGATGGGGATCAACCCTGCCGCCTGGGCGCCGCGGCCGCGATGGTTGATCTGCTCGTCGCTCTCGGAGTAGTACTTGCGCGGCTCGCTGTGGCCCACGATCGTGTAGGTCACCCCAAACTCCTGCAGCATCGAAGGGGAGATCTCACCGGTGAAAGCACCGTGACCTTCCCAATGCACGTTCTGGCTGGAGAGCTTCACCGTGCTGCCGGCCAGGGCCTCCTGCATGGTGGACAGGGCGGTGAACGGAGGCGCCAGCACAACAGTGCGATCTGCTGGAGTGTCAGCCACCAGGGGCACAAAGGTCTGTGCGAAGGCCTTGGCCTCTGCGCAGGTCATGTGCATTTTCCAGTTGCCGGCAATCACGACCGGACGGGATGCAGCGCTCACCCGTTCTGCTCCGAGGGTTGCCCAACTTAAAGGTTGGTCCCTCACCCAGCTCCAGCATCGGGCTCGATTGTGAAGCGCTCTCCAGCGAGTTCCACCTGATCACCGGGTTGCATCTGGCGCCCGCGTCTGGTTTCCACCGCACCGTTCACGCGCACCTCGCCGGCCTGAATGCGCAGCTTGGCTTCACCGCCGGTGGCCACCAGACCCTGGAACTTGAGGTGTTGATCGAGTCGCATTGGAGCGCAGCTGTTGCAATCGCGGCGCGTAGCCTGCCGCCATGGTTGTTGCATCATCACCGGCCGGTTTTCGCAGGCTGCTGCCTCTGCTGCGCCCCTACCGCGCCCGCCTACTCGCAGGCGGGGTGTGCATGCTCCTGTTTGTGGGCTCCTGGCCGCTGCTGGCCATGCAGGCCGGCCAGCTGATCCCCGCCATCGGTGAAGGTGATTTCCCGCGGGCGCTGCGGGTGATCGTGCTGGCGCTCACGATCTTCTTTGTGCAGAAGCTGGCCCAGTTCGGCCAGGACACCCTGTTGGCTGCGCCGGCACTGCATGTGACCCAGGCGTTGCGGCGGCAAACCTTCGCTCGGTTGCAACGGTTGGAATTTGGAGCGCTGGAGAAGCTCTCCGCCGGTGATCTCACCTACCGCCTCACGGAAGACGCCGATCGCATCGGTGAGGTGATCTACAAGAACATCCAGGAAACGATCCCCAGCATCCTGCAGCTGGTGGTGATGTTCGGCTACATGGTGCTGCTGGATTGGCAGCTCTCGGTTGCCACCATCCTGCTGGCACCGGTGGTGGCCGTGCTGGTCAGCGGTTTTGCCGCCCGAGTTCTGAGTGCGGCTGAACGCAGCCAGAAGCAGGTGAGCGAGCTGGCGGGGTTGCTGGGGGAAGCCATTTCCGGATTGCCCCTGGTGCGTGCTTTTGCAGCTGAACCCTGGTTGCAGGAGCGTTTTGAGCAGGAGATTGAGCTGCATCGCCGCGCCCGCTACCGCACGATGCGGCTGCTGGCCCTGCAGCACCCTGTGGTGGGCTTCATTGAGGCGGCCGGCATCCTGGCGGTGCTGCTGATCGGTGCCCTGCGCATCAGTGCAGGTGGGCTCAGTGGCTCAGGTTTCAGCAGTTTCATTACGGCGTTGTTGATCCTGATTGATCCGATCTCCCGCCTGATCACCAATTTCAACGAGTTCCAGCAGGGGCAAGCCTCCCTGGGCCGTTTGCGTGAAATCGAGCGCGAACCGATGGAGCGCCCTGATCGGGCTGATGCGAAGCCATTGCCTCCCCTGCGCGGCGGCTTGCAACTGCAGCAGGTGAGCTTTGGGTATCAAGCCGATCAACCGGTGCTCCATGACCTGAGCCTTCAGGTGCAGCCCGGTCAGGTGGTGGCGCTGGTGGGCCCTTCCGGCGCGGGCAAAACCACACTGTTCTCTCTTCTGCTGCGCTTTAACGAAGCGCAGCAGGGGAAGCTGCTGCTTGATGGCATGGATCTGGCCGATCTGCGGGCCTGTGAGCTGCGCCGGGCGGTGGCCCTGGTGCCCCAGCAAACCACCCTGTTCTCCGGCACCGTTGCCGAGGCGATCCGCTTTGGTCGCCAGGCCAGCGATGGGGAGGTGCGCCGCGCCGCGCAGTTGGCCAATGCTGCTGATTTCATCGAGGCTTTGCCCGGGGGCTACAACGCCCGGGTGGAGGAGCGGGGCAGCAATTTCTCCGGGGGACAGTTGCAACGGCTTGCGATTGCCCGGGCCATGCTCGGCAACCCAGCGGTGTTGTTGCTCGATGAAGCCACCAGTGCCCTGGATGCCGAGGCGGAAGCAGCTGTGCAGCGGGGCCTGGATCAAGCCATGGAGGGCCGCACCGTTCTGGTGATCGCCCACCGCCTTTCAACGGTTCAGGAAGCCGATCGCATCCTGTTCCTGGAGCGTGGCCGCATTGTTGAACAGGGAAGCCACGATGAATTGATGCGTGCAGGCGGGCGCTACAGCGCCCTTTGCAACCGCCAGTTGATTCGCTCCGCCAGTCTGTGAGCGCGTTCAGGGGACTCTGGCTAAATTCACGGGGCTTGAGCCTTCCTAATGACTGGAACCCCTGACCAGAACCCTGTGCTGACCTTTGAAGGCAAGCGCTATGACCTCAACACCCTGCCTGAGGAAGTGCAGGAACTGGTGCGCGGCATGCAGGTGGCTGAGGCCCAGCTGCGCATGCACGAAGACACCCTGAAGGTGCTGGCGATCGGTCGTCAGTCGATGGCGGTGCAGCTCAATGACCGCCTCAAAGATGTGGCTCCGATGCCTGACTGATCGCGTTGAGGCCCTGTTGTTGAGGAGCAAAGCGTTGTTCCCCAACAACAGGATCCCCGTTGCCACTGCGCGGCCCTGGTGACTTAACCCTTGGCCTCGAAGCGGTAAGCCTTGGTGAGGCTGAAGACGGTGCCGGAAAGCAGCAGCAGGGCAATCAGGTTGGGGAGAGCCATCAGGCCATTGAGGGTGTCAGCAACACCCCAGACCACACCGCGATCGCCCGCGACCGAACCAATCACCACAACAGCAACCCAGACCAGGCGGAAGGGAAGGATGGCCTTTTCGCCAAACAGGAATTCGGTGCAGCGCTCGCCATAGAAGCTCCAACCCAGCACGGTGGTGAAGGCAAAGACCACCAACCCAGCGGTGACCACCCAACCGCTTCCCATCAAGCCGGTGTTGAAGGCGGTGATTGAAAGCACGGCTCCCGATTCACCATTGGCGTAGACGCCTGTGGTGATGATCACCAGGGCGGTCATGGTGCAGATGATCAGGGTGTCGATGAAGGTGCCGAGCATGGCCACCGTTCCCTGACGAACCGGGTCGTTTGTTTTGGCTGCGGCGTGGGCGATTGGGGCGCTGCCCAGACCTGCCTCATTGGAGAAGATGCCACGCTTGAAGCCCATCAAGACAACCTGTCCGAAGGCACCACCAGCGGCAGCTTCACCGGAAAAAGCGTTGGCAAAAATTGTGGCAAAGGCTTCAGGCACTGAGCCGATGTTGATCAACAGCACCAGCACACAAGCCAGCAGATACAGGCCTGACATCAGCGGAACGATCGCTGAGGCGGCCTTGGAAATGCGCTGAATGCCGCCGATGATCACGGCAAAAACAACTGCGCCGAGAACGATTCCTGTCACCAGCCGGGGAATCCCCAGCGTGGCCAAGGCGCTGGACACTTCAAAACACTGAACGCCGTTGCCGATGCCAAAGCCGGCCAGCATGCCGAACACAGCGAACAGCACGGCAAGCCATTGCCAGTTGGGGCCCAGTCCGTTGCGGATGTAATACATCGGACCGCCAACATGGTTGCCAAGGCTGTCGACTTCCCGGTAGCGAACGGCAAGCACCGCCTCGGCATATTTGGTGGCAATGCCGAACACGGCAATCACCCACATCCAGAACACGGCACCTGGGCCACCGATGGCGATTGCACCAGCGACACCAGCAATGTTGCCGGTGCCGATGGTGGCCGACAGCGAGGTCATCAACGCCTGAAAGGGGGTGATGTCGCCATCGTTTTGGGTGGCATCCCGCTGCAGCAGCATGCGTATGCCATAGGGCAGCCGTTGCAGGGGCATGAAGCGCAGCCCCAACATCAGCAGGACGCCGGTGAAGGCAATCAGGAGGACCATTGGCCATCCCCAAACGATTCCATTAATTGGATCGTTGATGCTGCTGATGAATTGCTCCATGCGATCCCTCGGTTGTCCGAGGGATGGTGCCATAGCTAGGGGCTAGGAGCCACTGCCTGCTCAGTTGGCCTTCAGATCCAGAAATTGAAAGGTCTGCTCACCAGCGGGGCTATCGCCGAACGCTTCGGTGCGAATCACCCGCTCGCTCAGCACCCAAGGGCCCCCTTCCACCAGCGGCACGAAGGTGTCGGTGAAGTGGTTGAGGCCACCTTTGGCTTCGCCGCTGGCGGGATCGGCGTACTGGCTGGTGTAGCAGCGGCTGAGGTAGCCACTGCCGGTGTCGGTGGTGCTCTCGGTGTGAATCGTCACCACGGTGCCGTGGATGTGGCGATGCACCATCGTCACCACGTCGTTCTTGATGCGGTACTTGTCCCCCTCGCCCTTGCCGCCAACGAGAACCTCCAGACCTTCATCGGTGCTGTCGCCAGCGGTGAAGGTGTTCTCGCTGTGGGTTTGCTCGAAACTGCGGCGCACGCGGTGGATGCACACCTCCCAGAGCTGGGAGGCAAAGCCTTTCTTCACCTCTTCATCGCTCACCCCTTCCACCACGGCCTTGAGGTCGGAGCCCACGTGGAATTGGCCCTCCACCTGGCGATCCCCCTGGATCCAGACGCAGCGGCCGCTGTAGCCGCCGAAACCGGGCTCCCAGGTGTAGCGGTTGTTGTAAGCGGCGCTGAAGAGGTCGCGGAGGTCGGTGCCGGGGGCAATGGCAGTGCTGGCGCTCATGGGGTTCCGTGCAGATCCTGCAGGGCATGAATGGGCAGATCATTCTGGCCCCGCAAAGCCGTGACTGCTTCCACCACCGCACGGGCGGCAGCCAGGGTGGTGATGGTGGGCACGTGGTAATCCAGTGCGGCGCGGCGCAGGTAGCGATCGTCGTGGGCTGCCTGGCGGCCGATCGGGGTGTTGATGATCAGCTGGATCTGGCCTGAGCGGATGGCGTCCTCCACGTTGGGGCGCCCCTCATGCACCTTCAGCACGGTTTCCACCTCCAGGCCCGCACCGCGCAGGTGAGCGGCGGTGCCATCGGTGGCCATCAGCCGGAAGCCCAGGCCGCTGAGCCCCTGGGCCACAGCGATCAGCCCGGTCTTGTCGCGGTCGTGGGTGGAGAGGAACACGGTGCCCTCGGTGGGCAGCACTTCGCTGGCGCCCAGCTCAGCCTTGGCATAGGCAAGCCCGAAGCTGGCGGCGGTGCCCATCACTTCGCCGGTGGAGCGCATTTCCGGACCCAGCACCGTGTCGGAACCGGGGAAGCGGCGGAAGGGCAGCACCGCCTCCTTCACCGCCTGCAGGGGGGGCTTGGGTTCGGCCTTGAGGCCAAGATCAGCCAAGCTGCGACCCGCCATCAGCCGGCTGGCCTGCTTGGCCAGGGGCACCCCGGTGGCTTTGGCCACAAAGGGCACGGTGCGAGAGGCGCGGGGATTGGCCTCAATGATGAACACCTCGTTGTCGCGCACGGCGAACTGCAGGTTGATCAGGCCGCGCACATGGAGGGCGCGGGCCAGCTCTGCACTCCAGAGCCGGATGGTGGCCAGGGCTTCAGCAGCAAGGCTCACCGAGGGCAGGCAGCAGGCTGAATCCCCCGAGTGAATTCCGGCCGGTTCAATGTGTTCCATCAAGCCGCCGATCACCACCGCACCGCTGTCATCGGCGAGGGCATCCACATCCACCTCCGTGGCATTTTCCAGGTATTGATCGATCAGCACGGGCTGCTCGGGATCCACCTGCACCGCTTCGCGCATGTAGCGATCAAGTTCATCGCTGCCGAACACCACCTCCATGGCGCGCCCCCCCAGCACATAGCTGGGTCTCACCACCACCGGGTAGCCGATGCGCTCGGCAATCGCCTTGGCTTCCGCTTCGCTGCGGGCGATGCCATTGGCGGGCTGACGAATCTGCAGGCGTCTGAGCACCGCTTCGAACTGTTCGCGATCCTCAGCCAGGTCAATGGATTGGGGTGAGGTGCCCCAGATGCTGGTGCCGCACTCGCGGCCCGCGGGGCTGTCGAGCCAGCGCAACAGCGGCAGGGCCAGTTTCAGCGGGGTCTGGCCGCCGAACTGCACGATCACCCCCTCCGGGCGCTCGGCTTCGATCACGTTGAGCACGTCTTCGAGCGTGAGCGGTTCGAAATAAAGGCGATCGCTGGTGTCGTAATCGGTGGACACCGTTTCGGGGTTGCTGTTCACCATCACGGTGGCCAGCCCCTCCTCCTGCAGCGCAAACGAGGCGTGGCAGCAGCAGTAATCGAATTCGATGCCCTGGCCGATGCGGTTGGGGCCGCCCCCGAGGATCATCACCTTGCGGCGGCTTTCGGGCTGCACCTCGCTCTGGGCGGGCAGGGTTTCCAGCTCACCGGCTGCATTGAGCCGTTGCAGCGGTCGTTCGTAGGTGGAGTAGTGGTACGGCGTGCTGGAGGCGAATTCAGCAGCACAGGTGTCCACTGTCTTGAACACGGCATTGACCCCCAGGGCCTGGCGGTGGGCACGCACAGCCAGTTCGTTGGATCCGCAGAGCCAAGCGATCTGGCGATCGCTGTAGCCCAGCTGCTTCACCTGGAGCAGTACCTCCGCATCCAGTTGGTCCAGGCTGCGCCCGTGCAGCAGGGCTTTCTCCTTCAGCAGCAGCTGTTCAAGCTTGGCCAGGAACCAGGGATCGATGCTGCTGGTGCCATGCACCTGCTCCACGCTGCGCCCCTGCAGCAAGGCGGTGCGCACCGCAAAGATCCGCTCGGGGGTGGGGGTGCGCAGCTGGGACTCGAGATCCCCATCGGCCAGGCTGGGTTCGGGGCGATCGGCCCCCCAGCCAGCGTGGCCGGTTTCCAGTGAGCGCAGGGCTTTCTGGAAGGATTCCTCGAAGCAGCGGCCGATGGCCATGGCTTCACCCACCGATTTCATCGAGGTGGTGAGCACGGCAGAGCTGCCGCTGAACTTCTCAAAGGCGAAACGGGGCACCTTGGTGACCACGTAATCGATCGTGGGCTCGAAGCAGGCCGGTGTCTTGCCGGTGATGTCGTTGAGGATTTCATCAAGCCTGTAACCCACCGCCAGGCGCGCGGCGATCTTGGCGATCGGGAAGCCGGTGGCCTTGCTGGCCAGGGCGGAACTGCGGCTCACCCGCGGGTTCATCTCGATCACCACCACATCGCCATTGGCGGGGTTGATGGCGAACTGGATGTTGCTGCCGCCGGTGTCCACACCGATCTCGCGAATGATTGCCAGGGACTGGTCGCGCAGGCGTTGGTACTCGCGGTCGGTGAGCGTCTGGGCTGGGGCCACCGTGATCGAGTCGCCGGTGTGCACCCCCATGGGATCGAGGTTTTCGATGCTGCAGATGATCACCACGTTGTCCGCGGTGTCGCGCATCACTTCGAGCTCGAACTCCTTCCAGCCCAGCAGTGATTTCTCAATCAGGATCTGGGAGACAGGGCTGGCCTCCAGGCCGCTCTGGCAGAGGGCTTTGAACTCTTCAGGGTTGTAGGCGATGCCTCCGCCTGAGCCCCCCAGGGTGAAGGCCGGGCGAATGATCCGGGGGTAGGAGCCGATCTGCTCTCCCACCGCATCGGCTTCCTCCATGGTGGTGGCGATGCCGGAGGGGCAGACCGCCACACCGATGCGTTCCATGGCCTGCTTGAAAAGGTCGCGGTCCTCGGCCTTTTCGATGGCCGCGAGGTTGGCACCGATCAGCTCCACCCCATGGCGCTCCAGCGTGCCGTCTTTGGCCAGGGCAACGGCCAGGTTCAAGGCCGTTTGCCCCCCCATGGTGGGCAGCAGGGCATCGGGTTTTTCCAGCTCGATCACCCGGCGCACCACATCGGGTGTCAACGGTTCGATGTAGGTCCGATCCGCCATGTCGGGATCGGTCATGATCGAGGCGGGGTTGGAATTCACCAAAACCACCTCAAACCCATCGGCTCTCAGTGCCTTGCAGGCCTGGGTTCCTGAGTAATCAAATTCGCAGGCCTGCCCGATCACGATGGGGCCAGACCCCAGCAGCAGGATGCGACGAAGATCCTTGCGGCGAGGCATGGGCCAGACAAACAGGCAAACCTGCTCAGCTTCTCATCTCCCCTGCCGCTCCCTTAGGCAGGGCCGCTAGGGTGAAGTTTCATCCGTTCGATTCGGCTGCGTCCAATGAGTGAGCTTCAGCGCCTGAAGGGGTTGCTGCCGCCTGAAATGCAGAGCTGGGTCTTCGTGGAGGCCGCCGCCGCTGTCGACCCGCCGCTGGTGAGCCTCGAAGAGATCGGTCGCGATGAGGTGGAGATCCAGGTGGATCTGCAGCAGTGGGATGAGCTGGCGCTGGATCACCGCAATCTGCTCTTTTGGCATGAAGTCGGCCGGATTCAGAACGACGCGATTCCCAGGGATGGCTGGGAAATGGCAGCGCTGGCCATCGGCTTGGGTGGCGCCATCGGCGAGCTCTGGGTGCAAGACGGCTTGTTGCTGCTGCTTGCCATGGGGCTCTCGGGCTTTGCCGGCTATCGCCTCTATCTGAAGAACAACTCAGAAAAGCGTTTGCAGGAAGCCATCGCCGCAGATGAGCGCGCCATTGGCTTGGCCACCCGCTTCGGTTACACCCTGCCGAACGCCTACAAGAGCCTCGGCGGCGCCCTGAAAGAGCGCATCGAGAAGACACGCAAAAAGCGCAAGCGCTCCTTCTTCGAGGACCGTCTCGAGGCGCTGCGCAAGAGTGCAGGTCGCGCCCGCGCCGAGATGGCTCAGCAGCAGGGCAGCAGCCGTTCAGTTACCAGTGAAAACGTTTATGGATAGTGAGGCGTTGGTGCGGTTGGCAGCAGAAGCTGCCGATGACCGCAAAGCCGTGGATATTCGCCTGTTGAAGGTGGATGAAGTCACCACTCTGACCGATTGGTTTTTGATCTGCAGTGGCCTCTCCACCGTGCAGGTCAAAGCGATTGCCACTTCAGTGGCTGATCGCTTGGAGGAGGAAGCCCAGCGCTTGCCCCTGCGCAAGGAGGGTTTGCAGGCAGGGCAATGGGTGCTGCTGGATTACGGCGATGTGATCGTGCAGGTGCTCACGCCTGATGAGCGCAGTTACTACGATCTCGAGGCCTTCTGGGGCCATGGAGAAACGATTCCTTTCGTTCCTGCTACATCGCCCCCCAATGCCGTGTCCTGAGCGATGACGGTTTGCCCCGTTCCTCCTGAACAGCAGCCCTTGCGTCAGTACCAGGAGTTGTGTGACTCCTGGTTTTTTCGTTGGCCCTCTGAAACCTTTGCCGCCCTGTTGCGGCCCTTAAGCCTGGGCTGGCTGTTGCTGCTTCCCCTCACCCTGCTGGTGGCCAGTGGCAGCATTCCTTTGCGCCACGATCTGCCCCGCCTGGTGGCGGCTGCGGCTGTGGCGGCTCTACTGCTGCCGCTTCTGCTGTTGGTGCGTCAGTGGCTCGGCTGGACCTACGTCCACCGCCGGTTGATGCGCGAGCGCATCGCTTACGAGGAATCGGGTTGGTACGACGGCCAGGAATGGGAGAAACCCCTGGATTGGCGCCAGAAAGATCTGCTGGTGGCCCAGCATCAGGTTCGTCCGGTGTTGAGCCGTTTGATGCGAGCCCTGGGACTGTTGGCTGCGCTGCTGCTTTGGGGGGCCAGCCTCTGTCAGGCTCTTTGAACTCAGGTTTGCAAAGGCGCAAAGGATGACATCGTCGATGGGGCTCGGCACTGGCAATCGCCTCGGCACGTCACCACTGGAGGTGAGGCTCCTGCGCAATGGCCTGTGTGAATCGGTGCACCGGGTGCACGCTGTGGTGTGTGACGAGCGCGGCCGCTTGCTGATGCGTGCCGGTGATGCACAGCACACCAGCTTCATCCGCTCATCACTCAAGCCGTTTCAGGCCCAAACCTTTGTCTCCAGCGGCGCTGTTGATGCCTTTGGCGGCGGTGAAAGGGCCATGGCCATTGCCTGCGCCTCCCACGATGGCGGTGTGGACAAAGCCCGTGAGGCTTTTCAGGTGCTGTGGAGCGCCGACGTGGACATCTCGTTTTTGCGTTGCCCCTGCCCCAATGGCAAGGACAGCCCGTTGCAGCACAACTGCTCGGGCAAGCATGCGGCGTTTCTGGCCAGTTGCCGCCGTATGGGCTGGCCTCTGGAGGGGTATCTCGACAAGCATCATCCACTTCAGAAGGAGCTGTTTCAGCGGGTGGCCGAATTGCTGGGCCTGCCGGTGGATGAGCTGATCAGTGCCTGCGATGACTGCGGAGCCCCCACCCTGAAGCTGCCCCTCAGCCAGATGGCATTGCTCTATGCGCACCTGGGTGCCGGCAACCTGCCGAACCTGGAGCGCCTCGTGCGCGCCATGCAGACCCACCCTGATCTGGTGGCCGGGGAGGGGCGCTTTGACACTGAATTGATGCGCCGCAGCCTCAATGTGTTGGTGAGTAAGGGTGGTGCTGAAGGGATTCAGTGCATCGCCAGGGTTGGTGAAGGCCTGGGCCTGGCGATCAAGGTGGAAGACGGTGCCGGTCGCGCCAAGTGGGCCGTGGCCTTGCACCTGCTGCGTCAGCTCGATTGGCTGACCCCCTCAGCGCTGGAGGAGCTGGAGCAGATGTTCCTGATTCCCATGGCTGGTCAACGCTTGGAAGTGCTTGGTGAGCTGCGCTGAGTTGATGAGGGCTGCCTGCGGTTGCGCAGGGGGGAGGTAGTGATTTACACTCAACTCACAGGCGTCGCGGGGTAGAGCAGCCTGGTAGCTCGTCGGGCTCATAACCCGAAGGTCGGGAGTTCAAATCTCCCCCCCGCCACCAATTGAAAGCCCCCTCATTCGAGGGGGTTTTTTAATGCTTCAAACTCATGATGTGGGGCGGTGCCGCAGCTTTGTTGTCGTGCTGGGCATCTGGCTGAAGACAGATGGTTCGAAGACCCCCCTGGGTGCATCGAACGGGTCGGTGGATCACACGAGAGTCGATCAGCGAGAGATTTAATCGGCATGGTGAAGCTTGCTGCGCATGGCAAAGAGCTCTTGTGTTCAAAGCGTTGACCAGCGTTTGCAACGTTTCACAGGAAAATCCCCTGAAACCATCTGGCTTGTCCCCAATGCTTCCTCTGCTTTTCTTTGAAGCAGGTGAGAACTTGATTGTGTCGAGGGGGGGGGGGAAACTCCCGAGGTTATACACATTTATCTATTTGGATTGATTCGATGTCTGAACAGCAACTAAATGCATTTCTGGAGCAACTCAAAGTGGATGCTGGCATGCAGGAAAAACTCAAAAACGCCGGTCCCGATGCAGTTGTAAATATTGCTGAGTCTGTTGGCTTAGCGATTTCTACTGATGGCCTTACCGCAGTGCAGGAAGAAGTTTCAGAGGAAGAGTTGGAAAGCGTAGGTGGCGGAACAATATTGCCGATGATGGTTGCCAGCGTTTTTTTGGGTGTTGATTGGAGTAAAGCTGGGCTGTGATTAACAATCTTTTGATTTGGCAACTCCCGCATCAGTAGATTTATCTTGAGTTGGTTCTTGTTAAAGACCCCGTTACAGCGGGGTTTTTTCATGGTTCGAGGGCGGCGATGGATTCACCAGGTTTTGACTGGCAAGCATCTGGTGCTTCTCTTAAATCCGTTTTGATTTTCACTTTT
>JAYKHZ010000106.1:0-8744 GCA_035286165.1 Synechococcus sp. | reverse complement strand
CTGGGTGGATTTGCCGGCGCCGTTCACCCCCACCAGGCCAATGCGGTCGCCGCTTTTCACCTCCCAGGTGACATCGCGCAGGACCTCCCCTGTGGGGTAGATCTTGCCGACGCGTTCAAGCCGCAGCACCTGGGTTTTGCCGTTCCCGCGACCCTACCAACGTGTGGCGCGTCAGACTCTCCACTGGTCTGTCTGACTGCTCAGCCATGCTCAAGCGACTGGAGCCGGTGATGGCGCTGGTGGTGACTGCCGGTCTGGCAATCGTGAGTTATTGGCTGTTCTTCAGCTGGGCCAATGGCAATGGTGGGCGCAGCCAGGAGAAATCGCTGGTGCCCCTGGAGCGACTCCATCGCTCATAGCCCGCCCCGGGCCTTGATCAACCACTGCTTGGTGGCGTCATCGGCGCTGCTGTCGAGGTAGCGGCGGATCTCCTCGCGGCTCACCTGCATCCCTTGGGATTCGCCAATGGCCACCAGTTGATCGAGGGTGCCCTGGGGGTCTTGCAACGCCTGGCGGAACAGGGCGCGAGTCAGCTGAGCATCACTGCGCACCAGGTCATAGAGGGCCTGGGCCTGATCGTGGGCCATGGGGCAAAAGCCATTGGCTGCAGCCTATCCACGGCGGCCGAACATGCTGCTGATGTAACGGCGGGTGAGCTGCCGCTCCTGCACGCCGTGCTGCAACAGAAAGCCGGCCAGCGCAGCTTGCATCAGCCGGTACTGATCCCATTGGGGGTGCTGCTCAATGAAGCGCCCCATGGCCTGGTGCAGGGTGCTGGGCAGGGGGGTCTGGAAGCTCACCACCAGCTCTTCCGCAGGGGTGGTATCCCCATGGCGCTGCCCGAGGTCCGCTGCGGTGTTGGTGAGCAGTCCTGGAACCGTGGCCATGGAGAGGTGCGACAGACGTGGAACCAGTTCGCCACGAGATGGCGCCCACGTCAAAGGGGGGTATTTGGGCTCAGTCGCACGGGTCTTGTGCCTGAGATCCCATGCCAGCACAGGGATCTTCCTGTTGCAGTTGCCTTTGGGTTGGTGCGCTTTGGCGCCTGCCGGAGCCCTGTCAAGGGGCTCACGCGGGTTCCGCTCGCTTTCCCCAGGCGGGTGGGCTGCTGGCGCTTCTGAGCCTTCAGGGTGTGGAAAACAGCGTGGTTGGGCTGGGAAAACCCAAGGCGATTGGGGAAAACCCAGACCGATCAGGCTTTCTGATCAGTGGCCAATTGCTCAGCTGGGTCCTGTGGCGATGGCCACCTTTTCAGGCTGCGAGCTCGTCGCTGGCTGGGCGTTGCATGGAGCGGGCATTCGCGCACAGGGCCTGGCGCAGTTCGGCGTAGTTGCTGGCCATGGCGTCGCGCCCTTCGCGTACAGCACCGAATTCAGCCCGTTGCAGCACGTGGTGCAGATGGGTGAGCAGGTAGGTGCTGATCACGGCCGAAACGTGCACTTCGCTTTGCTCGGCTGCTTTCTGTGGAGATCTGGCCATGGGCTTTGCTGTTGCCACAGGACGGACGGTTCGAGGACCGGTGCCCCCAGCATACTGATGGATACTATCCGTGGCGACCTCAGTACACTTCTGAGTGTGACTGACCCTGATTGACGGCGTGGCCACTCGTCAGACCTCCAGCAGTGGCCGGCCCAAGTCGCCCAGGATTCAGGTTGTTTTGCCTGAGGGCCTACTGGAGCGTCTTGCTGCGGTGGCGGAGGCTGACAGCCGCACCGTGAGCAACATGGCGCGCGTGCTGATTCAGCAGGGTCTCGATCGCCTCGATGCCGCTGGCAGCGCTCCGGCTGAGGTTCCGCAGGAATCCATGCGGCAACAGCTTGAGCGCCAGCAACAGCAGCCCGGGCGCTTGCGAGGACGGCCAAGGCGTATTCGGCTCAAGGGCTGACCAGCACGCCAATGCAGCCGCTGCGTTGTGCTCCGGTGACAGCTGGGCGGCCAGCGTCCACCCCCAGCTGCCGCCACCAGGCCAGGAGGGCGAACGCCAGGGCTTCGCGCTGTTGGGGGTCGATCCCGATGGCATCGAGGGGGCGAAGCCAGAGGCCGCGGCAGCGCTGGCGCAACTGCTGCATGACGGCCCCGTTGCGGCAGCCGCCACCAGCCACCAACAGCTCCAGCACGGCGGGGCCTCGGGCCAGATCCGCTGCCACAACTGCTGCTGTCAGCGCGCTCAGGCTGGCCAGGGCATCAGCCGCTTTGAGGGTTTCACCCGCCGGGCAGCTCTGCTGCAACTGCTCGAGACGCCGCTGCAGATCGGCTTGGCCGAACTGTTCGCGCCCTGTGGATTTGGGAGCGGGCTGCTGAAAGTAGGGCTCCTGCAGCCACTGCTGAACCACAGCCTCGTTCACCTGGCCCTGCAGGGCCCAGGCGCCGCCCTGGTCGTAGGTCTGTTTCCCAGCACTGAAACGGGCGACCGCCAGATCCAGCAGGCTGTTGGCTGGTCCGCAGTCCCAGCCGCGGATGGCCTGGTCTTGATCGGGGCCTGTGGCCGGAGGCAACAAGGTGAGATTGGCGATGCCACCAAGGTTGAGCAGGCCACGCCAGCCGCCGATGGCCGGCACCAGGGCGGCATCGGTGAGGGGCACCAAGGGGGCTCCGTGGCCACCCCGGGCCAGGTCGGCGCTGCGGAAATCGAACACCACCGGACATTGCAGGAGCTCCGCCAGCAGAGGCCCATCAAGGCATTGCCAGCTGGCCCCGCGCTTGCGGTCCAGGGGTGGTTGATGCCAGAGCGTCTGGCCGTGGCAACCCACCAGCTGCGCGCGGCGCTGTGGATCCGTTGCCCTGGCACAGAGGGCTTGCTGCTCAGTGATCTGCTGGCGCAGCTGCAGCCAATGGTCGGCAGAAAGGGAAAGCCCCTGGCCGGCGCCCACCAGGCGCTCGCGCAGGGACTCCGGATAGGGATGGTGGCTGGATTCAAGAACCCGCCAGTGGGGCTGGGATGGGGACCCGCTGAATTCAGCAAGTACCCCATCCACGCCATCGGCGCTGGTGCCACTCATTAGCCCCAGCACCGTGGTGGGCATGCTCAGCGGTTGGGCTGAGGGGTCATGCGCAGGTAGGGGCGGATTTCAGTTACGCCTTTGGGGAACTTGCTGCGGGCTTCATCGGTGGGAATGGAGGGCACCACCACACAGTCATCACCGTCTTTCCAGTTCACCGGAGTGGCCACTTGGTGGTGGTCGGTGAGCTGCAGGGAATCGATCACCCGCAGGATTTCCTGGAAGTTACGGCCAGTGCTGGCGGGGTACGTGATCTGAAGACGCAGTTTCTTGGCCGGGTCGATGATGAACACCGAGCGCACCGTGAGGTTGTTGAGTGCCTTCGGGTGAATCATCCCGTAGAGATCACTCACGCTTTTATCGGCATCGGCGAGGATCGGGTAATCCACCACCGTGCATTGGGTTTCATTGATATCACCGATCCAGCCCTTGTGGCTTTCGGCTGAATCAACGCTCAGGGCGATGGTTTTGACGTTGCGCTTGTTCCACTCGTCACGGAGCTTGGCCACTTCGCCGAGCTCGGTGGTGCACACGGGGGTGTAATCCGCAGGGTGCGAAAACAGCACCACCCAGCTATCGCCGGCGTAGTCGTACAGATTGATCGGACCCTGCTGGGAGTCCTGGGTGAAATTGGGAACGGTGTCCCCAAGCTGGAGCGCCATCGCTGTGGACAGTGAATCAATTCGATGGTGGCACAAGCACAGCTGTTGCGCCGCAGCGGTTGCAGGGTTGTGACAGCGTGAACGCCATGGCATCACCCCTGGCTTTATTCAACGGCAGTTATGTGGGGGCGCGCCCCACGGGGATTGGTGTTGTGGCCCGTGAACTGGCTGCAGCCTGTGATCCGCAGCAGCTGCCGGCGCTTTGGCCCAAGGGGTTGGGCCCGGATCAGGGCCGTGCTGGCCATTGGCGCCGATTGGTTTGGACCCAGCGGGAGCTGCCGCGGCTGTGGCGCCGCAGTGAAGCGCCTCTTCTGTTTTCACCGCTTCCGGAAGCCCCGCTGCTGGCAGGGGTGCCCTCGGTGGTGTTGGCCCATGACCTGCTGCCCCTGCGCTACCCCCAGTTCACCCCCCTGTTGGCGTATCACCTGGCCTATGTGCCGCTGGTGCTGCAGCAGGCCCGCCATGTGCTCTGCAATTCCGAAGCCACGGCGCGGGAGGTGCATGGACGCCTGCGGGTGCCCTCGCGACGTCTCTCCGTGCTGACCCTGGGCTTCAACCCCGGCAATTTGCGGCCCTTGGGGCTGAATCGGGAGCCCGAATTGCTGGTGTTGGGCCGCCATGACCCCCACAAAAATCTGGCGCGTCTGCTGCAGGCCTTTGCCCTTGTTCCTGATTCCCAGGTGCGCCTGCATCTCGTGGGACCCCATGACAGGCGCTACACCCCGCAGCTGCAGCGTTTGGCCCAGGAGTTGGGGGTGGCCCACCGCTGCCGCTGGACCGCCTGGGTGAGTGATGAGGAGCGTCTGCAGCTGCTCAATCGCGCTCTGGCTTTGGTGATTCCAAGCCTCTGGGAGGGGTTTGGCTTGCCTGCCCTTGAGGCCATGGCCTGCGGAACGCCAGTGCTGGCCTCCACCGCCGGGGCTCTACCTGAGGTGGTGGGTGATGCGGCATTGCCCATTGACCCCCGGGATCCCCACCAGATGGCCGCGGCGCTGCAACAGTTGCTGCAGGATCCAACGCTGCAAGGCCAGTTGCAGCAGGCTGGCCCCAAGCGGGCCGCTCAGTTCAGCTGGCAGCGCACAGCAGCCCAGCTCTGCAGTTGCTTGGCCGCGGTCAAGCCCTGAGGTTTCAGCCCAGCAGGATCCCGTTGGGGCGATTCAGCTTGAGGCAGTGCATGCCAGCGGCGGCGGCGGCTTGGGCATCAGCGCTGCTGTCTCCCACCAGCCACGCCTCATCGGCCTGCAGCTGCAGTTGCTCAAGAGCGGCTTGCAGCAGTGCAGGGTCTGGCTTGGCGGCACCCACTTCCGATGACACCAGCACCGCATCGAGCCATTGGCGCAAGTCCAACTGCTCGAGCAGGCGCAGCAGGCGGCGATCAAAGTTGCTCACCACCACCAGCTTCAGCCCACGCTGGCGCCACCGCTCCAGCGCCGCCGGCACCTCGGGATACACCCCCCACAGCTCAGGGCCAGCGAAGCGATCAAACAGCTCGCTGCTCAGCCCGATGGGCAGGGGTTGCACACCCACGGCCTTGAAACAGGTTTCGATGCGTTGCTGCCACCAAGCCCGTTCTGCCTGTTCGAGATGGGCACTCTCCACGTGGGGAAAGGCCAGAGGCGGGGCCTTGGCATAGGCCGCAGCAAAGGCGGTATCAAGGGCCTCCGGCTCCAGCTCGAGGCCATGGTCCGCTGCTGTTTCGGCATAGATCTGGCCCACTGAGCGGCGCAGGCCGATCAGGGTGCCCATGGCATCAAGCAGCAGGCCCTGGGGTGCGTTCATCGCTTGTCGACACCCATGGCAGCCATGGGCCAATCACTCAACCATCCTGCAGCCACCTGCAAGGGCAGCCGTTTGCCGGGCAGGCGGGTGAGGTAGATCCAGCGGCGCAACTGCTGGGCACTGGGCCCGGCCAGGGTGAGTCCCATGCCGGTCAGGCAGGCCTCCCCCACCCCCAGACTGAGCATTTCGCCCAGGTCATTCCATTGGAACGGCTGCAGCTCTTGCCCCTGGAGTGAGCGCAGCAGGTTGTCCGCCAGGACGGGAGCCTGTTGAAAGGCCACCTGGGCGGTGGCGGGAAGCGCTGGTTCGTGGGGCACCGTGGCGCCATCGCCAAGGGCAAAAATCTCGGGCATGCCCTGCAACTGCATGGTGTCGGTGCACTGCAGCCGGTTGCGCTGATCCAGAGGCAGGGAGCCGGCAGGCGGTTGGCCCTGCTGACCGGCTGTCCAGATCACCGCCTCCACCGCAAGCCGTTCAGGTTGCGAGCTGGACTCCAGCTTCAAAGTCACGGTGCCCTGCTCCAGGGCCGTCACTGCGCAGTGGCAGCGCAGCCGCACGTCACGGCGCTGCAAGGCCAGTTCAGCCTGGGCACGGTTGAAGGCCTTGGCCTGCGGCAAACATTGCGGGCCCCGTTCAATCAGTTCCACCGTGGCGGAACCCTCAAGCAGATCCGCCAGCTTGCAGGCCAGCTCCACACCACTGGGGCCAGCTCCCACCACGGCCAAACGCTGCAGGGGCTGCTGCCGTTGGCGTAGTTGCATCACCAGCTGCCGTAGCCGCTCCACGTCCTTGAGGTTGTGAAAGCCGAGAGCGTGCTCTTGAACGCCAGGGATGCCAAAGCTGTCGGAACGTGCTCCGCAGGCCAGCACCAGGCGGCTGTACTGCAGTCGTTGGCCGTTGCTCAGTTCCACATGGCTTGTGGCTGGATCCACCCGCAGCACGCGCTCCTGCACCCAGCCGATGCCATGGCCTGCGAGCAAGTCCACATAGCGCGGTGCCATCTGCCACAGGGGCAGTTCACCGCTCAGTCGTTCGTAGAGAAACGGTAAAAAGACGAAGCGATCCCTCGGCTCCACCAGCAACACCGGCGGATGGCCGGGGCGGCTGGCCAAGGTCAGGGCGGTGTAGAGGCCTCCGAAGCCCCCGCCCACGATCACGATCGGTGCGTTCACCAGCTGCGGAGAAGTGGAGCGAGGTTAAAAGGATTGCGAACTGCGATGCGGCAGTGTGGTCTCAGTCTTTGGGTGGCGCGGTGCAGCTGGTTCAGGATCTGGAAGCCACCCAGGCCGAGCTTGGTGGCCTTTCTTCCAGCGAGCAGCTGGCCTGGGCCCAGGCCCGTTTCGGTGAGGGGTTTGCCGTCACCACCAGCTTTGGCACCCAATCAGCTGTGTTGTTGCACCTGCTGGCCGGAGTGGCTCCCAAGGTGCCCGTGTATTGGATCGATACCGGCTATCTCTTCCCCGAGACCTATCGCTATGCCGCCCAGCTCAGCGATTTATTGAATCTGAACCTGCAGGTGGTACAGCCCGAGCTGAGCCCAGCTCGCATGGAAGCTCTGCATGGTCGCCTCTGGGAGAGCGAGAATCCCGACGACATGGTGGTGTACCACCGCATGCGCAAGGTGGAGCCGCTGGATCGCGCCCTGGATGCTGCCGGTGTGACCTGCTGGGCCAGTGGTGTCCGTGCCCGTCAGACCGATAACCGGGCGGCCATGCAGCCCCTGGAGCGCTTGCGTGGGCGTTGGAGCCTGAGGCCGCTGCTCGGTTGGAGCCGTCGCGACGTGTACTACTACATGGAGGAGCACAAGCTGCCCCAGCATCCCTTGTTTGAGCAGGGTTACAGCTCGGTGGGTGATTGGCACTCCAGTGCACCGGATGACGGCCAGGGTCGGGCCAGCCGCTTTGGCGGTCGCCATCAGGAATGTGGCCTCCACCTGCCTGAAACCCTGGTGGAAGGCGCTGGGATCTGAAGCGATGCAGCGGTTGCTGTTGATCGGCAACAGCCGTTGGCATTGGGGTGATTGGGCCGATGGCTGCCTGCAGCATCACTGGCACAGCGATCCTCAGCAGGGGCTGCAGGCTTTACGGGAGCAGCCACCCGCGGCGTGGTCAGCGGTGGGGCAGGTGCCTGCGCTGTTGAAAACCCTGCAGGCGCAACGGCTCAGCACCGCTGATGTGCCGCTGCAGCAGCTGCCGCTCAGCGTGGGAGTGGATCGGGCGCTGGCGGCCTGGATGGCCTGGCGCCGCAGTGGGCATGCGGTGTTCGTGGCTGATGCCGGCACGGCGTTGAGCTTCACCCTGGTGGACGGCCGCGGCTGCTTTTGCGGCGGCCGTCTGATGGCCGGTGGCGGTTTGCAATTGCAGGCTTTGCACCGCGGCACTGCGGCTCTGCCCACCACCACCTTGGATCGTGATGAGCAGCAAGCCTGGCCAAGCCGAACGGAGGCGGCGATGGTGTGTGGTGTGCGCGAGGGCCTAACCGCCGCTGTGGTGTGGGGTTTTGCCGCCAGGCCACGGCCTGAGCAGTCCTGGGATCTCTGGCTCACCGGTGGAGATGCCCCCCAGCTCTTGCCGGGGGTGTGCAAGGCAGGCTTGGCGCCCCATCACGCGGATGGGCTGGCGTTGGAGGGGTTAGGCGCCCTGTTGCAGCAGGGCGTGGACTTCAGCCTGCCAGTCCCAGGTCGTTGAGGATGTCGTCGGCCATGGTGGCGGCCTTCACCTTCTTGTAGATCTTCTCGATTTTGCCGTCGGCATCAATCACGAAGGTGTGGCGCATCATGCCCATGTATTCACGGCCCATGAACTTCTTGAGTCCGTAGCTCTCATAAGCAGTGGCAACAGGGCATGACGGAGCACTGTCGTCATCGCTTTGGGGATCGCTCAGCAGGGTGAAAGGAAGGCTGTATTTATCGATGAATTTGAGGTGGCTCTTGGCGTTGTCTTTGCTGATGCCGAGGACCTTGATGCCATGGGCGCTGAAGCTGTCCCACTGATCGCGGAAGTTGCAGGCTTCCTTGGTGCAGCCCGGGGTGTCGTCTTTGGGATAGAAATAAATGACCACGCGCTGACCGCGCAGGTCGTTCAGTGCCACCGGATTGCCCTGCTGATCCGGCAGGGTGAAGTCAGGCGCGGGGTCACCGATCTGCAGGGGCATGGCGTCCATGGAATTGGCGCATGAGCTTAGGCAGCCACGGCTGTGGCTGGGCTGCCTGGCCCAGGGGGAGCGGCTGGTGGCCACGGGGCTCAGCGCGCAGGAACAGCGCTGGGCGCAGGACTTGTCGCCACGGCGCCAAAAGGAGTACAGC
>JAYKHZ010000105.1:0-11114 GCA_035286165.1 Synechococcus sp. | reverse complement strand
TTGGGCACCAAACCCGCCGCTGGAATCCCAAGATGCAGCGGTACATCTATTGCGCCCGTAACGGCGTTCATATCATTGACCTCGTGCAGACCGCCGTCTGCATGAACAACGCCTACAAGTGGACCCGCGGTGCTGCCCGTTCCGGCAAGCGTTTTCTCTTTGTTGGCACCAAGAAGCAGGCTGCTGAAGTGGTGGCCCAGGAAGCCAGCCGCTGCGGCGCCAGCTATGTGAACCAGCGTTGGCTGGGCGGCATGCTCACCAACTGGTCCACCATGCGCGCTCGGATCGATCGGCTCAAGGACCTCGAGCGGATGGAGAGCTCCGGCGCCATCGCCATGCGTCCGAAGAAGGAAGCCGCTGTGCTGCGTCGCGAGCTGGATCGTCTGCAGAAGTATCTCGGCGGTCTGAAGAACATGCGTCGCCTGCCCGATGTGGTGGTGCTGATTGACCAGAAGCGTGAATCCAACGCTGTGCTCGAGTGCCGCAAGCTCGACATCCCCCTGGTATCGATGCTGGATACCAATTGCGATCCGGATCTCTGCGATGTGCCCATTCCCTGCAACGACGACGCCGTGCGTTCCGTGCAGTTGGTGATTGGCCGCCTGGCTGATGCCATCAATGAGGGTCGTCATGGTTCCAATGACCATGGTGCTGACCGCGATGAGGAGGGCTGAGGCCCTCTTTATCGGCTGACTTTCAACTTTTCCCTGTTTCACCCTCCAACCCAACCACCCGGACATGGCCGAGATTTCAGCCAAGCTTGTGAAGGACCTGCGCGACCTGACCGGCGCGGGGATGATGGATTGCAAGAAGGCTCTTAAGGAATCCGACGGCGATCTCACCAAGGCCAGCGAATGGCTGCGCCAGAAGGGCATCGCTTCGGCCGAGAAGAAGTCTGGTCGCACCGCTGCTGAAGGTTCCATCGGCAGCTACATCCACACCGGCGCCCGCGTGGGCGTGCTGGTGGAAGTGAACTGCGAAACCGATTTCGTGGCCCGCGGTGATCAGTTCCAGGAACTGGTTCGCAACGTGGCCATGCAGATCGCCGCTTGCCCCAGCGTCGAATTTGTCAGCACCGCTGACATCCCCGCCGATGTGGCAGAGCGCGAGAAAGCCATCGAGATGGGCCGCGATGACCTGGGCAACAAACCCGAGGCCATGAAGGCCAAGATCGTTGAGGGTCGCGTGGCCAAGCGCCTCAAGGAGCTGGTGCTGCTTGAGCAGCCCTTCATCAAGGACAGCTCCCTCACCGTGGCTGACATGGTGAAGCAGCTGGCCGGCAAGATCGGCGAGAACATCCAGGTGCGTCGCTTCACCCGTTACACCCTGGGTGAGGGCATCGTGGTGGAAGAGCAGGACTTTGCGGCCGAAGTGGCCTCAATGACTGCTTGAACATCAACGACAGAGCAGCAGCTTCGGCTGCCCGTGCTGAACTTGAGGGCCTGGAGGCCCTCAGTGACAAGGCGGCCAAGCGGCTTTACAGCCGCTTGGCCGATTACCTCACCGTTCTGCGGCAACAGCTTCAACCGCTGTTGCTGCAGGCGGTGTTTCAAGTTTCAACCCAGCAGCTTCCCGAGGCCTTCAACAGCCTCAGTGAGCAGCAGCGCCAGGCGTTTCGTCAGCGTTTGAGCGAACTCTGCAGCCGTTGCAGCAGCCTGCTCACGGTGGAGCAGCTGGCGCAACTGGCTCTTCGCCTGGAGGCCTTGGCGGCCACTGATCAGCAGGAGTCCGCTGAGGAATCGCTGCCGCTGGAGCCCGATGGCGATGGCGAAGCCGCTGAGGAGCGCGCCGCTGAACCTCTGCCCAACGCCGAAATCAGCCTGTCGCTGGAGCCGCCCCGCTTGATGGGGGATTTCGACCCCAATCAGTTCTGCGCCGGCCCCGAACGCCGCTCCAGCAACGCCACGGAATCCGAGGCGGCGTTGGAGTCAACAGCGAGCGATGAGCAGGCCTTGGATCTGCTGCGGCAAATGGTTCGCGGGGCTGTGCTGGCCTTGCCCGACCAGCAGCAGGCCCCTACTGAGGCCTTCCCGCTGCCGCGGGAACCTCGGGCGCTGATGGAATGGTTCCAGCGCTGGGATCGGGCGCTGCAGCGGCGGCTGCGCAATCTCAGCCATGCGGTGAACGTGGAATTGCTGCGGGCAGGGCTCTGTCGCTCGCTCATTCCCCTCACCCTGCTGGATGCTGCCCTCAGCGGTCAGGCCGAGCTGCAGGCCGCACCCCCCAACGTGCTCAGCGTGCAGATGCCGCTGCTCGATCCCAGCACCGCCCAGGAGCTGCAACTCCATGGCGTGCTGCTGCGGGTGGCTGAATTTGAGCATCTGCGCCCGGATCTGCGCCAGATCCGCAGTGAGCTCCACCGTCTGGAGGCCACCATGCTGAAAATGGAGCGGCGCATTCGGCACTGGCAGAAACGCCTGGCGGTTCTGCAGGCTCAATCCCTGTGGTTGGAGGACAGCAGCAACGACCCGTCGCCTCAGCACTGAGCCCTGCGCTCGATGCTTGGTTGATTCGCCTGCAGCGCAGTTTGGCGCTGGAGGCGGAGCATGGTTTTGCTGATCTGCAGGGGCGTCAGAGCCGGTTCAGCTTTTTTGTGCAGCAGTGCTGCGCCAAAGGGGAGCCCTCCCTGCCTGCCACAGAGCTGGCGGCCCTGCAGCATTTCGCCACCACCTTGGGGGGCTATTCCAGTCTCAATCTCGAGCAGCGCCGCCGCCTGGTCACCCAGTTGCGCCAGCACCTGCATCAGTTGAGGCAGCGTCTCGATCCGCCCGCTCCACCGGGGCCGCCCCGGTTGCGCCTGGCCGATGACTCGCGCCCCACCAGCTCCGCTGTTCGGCGCGGTCAACCCAACACTCCCCTGGGGGATCTCAAAGGGGTGGGCCCCAAGCTGGCCAGCCGCTTGGCGCAGCTCGGGCTCTTCACCTTTGAGGATCTGATTCGCCACTATCCCCGCGATTACGTGGATTATTCGCGGTTGGTGCGCATCCAGGATCTCGAACCTGGCTCCACCGCCACGGTGGTGGCCACGGTGCGCCGCTGCCATGCCTTTGCCAGCCCGCGCAATCCCAATCTGGCCATTCTCGAACTGCAGCTCCAGGACAGCACCGGCCGCCTGCGCATCAGCAAGTTCATGGCTGGTCGCCGCTTCACATCCGCCGGTTGGTTGCACCAGCAGCAGCGCCTCTATCCGGCCGGCGCCACCCTGGCCGCCAGTGGCCTGGTAAAGGAAAACCGCTTTGGCATCAGCCTGCAGGACCCCCTGCTGGAGGTGCTGGAGGGGCCCTCCAGCACGGTGCAATCCGAGCAGATCGGCCGCTTGGTGCCCATCTATGCCCTGACCGAGGGCCTCACCTCCGAGCGCTTGCGCAATGCGATCAAGGCTGTGTTGCCGAGCCTGCAGCGCCGTGAGGATCCCCTGCCCCAGCGCTGGCGCCAGGAGTTGCATCTCCCCGGCCTGGCCGAGGCCCTCTGCAGCATCCATCAGCCACGCCAGCGTGATGAGCTCGATGCTGCCCGGCGCCGCCTGGTGTTTGATGAATTCCTGCTGCTGCAGCTCACCCTCGGTCAGCGGCGGCTGATGCATCGCCAGCGGCAGGCCCCCGCCTTTGACACCAGCCTCAATGGTGAGCGATTGCAGGCTTTCCGCCGGCTGCTGCCGTTTCAGTTCACCGCGGCTCAGGAGCGGGTGCTGCAGGAGGTGTGCGCCGATGTGGGCCAGCCCAAACCGATGGCGCGGCTGGTGCAGGGGGATGTGGGCAGCGGCAAAACCGTGGTGGCCATCGCCGCGCTGCTGGTGGCCATCGATGCCGGCCTGCAGGGGGCGTTCATGGCCCCCACCGAGGTGCTCGCCCAGCAGCACTACGCCAAGCTCTGCGAGTGGATGCCCCAGCTGCATGTGAACGTGGAGCTGCTGACCGGATCCACGCCGGCTCCCAAACGACGGCAGCTGCTGCAGGATCTGGCCAATGGCCAGCTGCATCTGTTGGTGGGCACCCATGCTCTGCTGGAGGATCCGGTGGACTTCTCCCGCTTGGGTCTGGTGGTGGTGGATGAACAGCACCGCTTTGGCGTCGCCCAGCGCAATCGCCTGCTGAGCAAGGGCCTGCAGCCCCACCTGCTCACCATGACGGCCACCCCCATCCCCCGCACCCTGGCCCTGAGCGTGCACGGTGATCTGGATGTGAGCCAGATCGATGCCCTACCGCCCGGTCGCCAGCCGATCCAGACCCAGGTGCTCAGCGCGGCGCAGAAGCCCAAGGCGGAAGCGCTGATCCGTGAGCAGGTGGAGCAGGGGCGCCAGGCCTACGTGGTGCTGCCGCTGGTGGATGAATCCGACAAGCTCGAGTTGCGCTCGGCCATCGAGGAGCACCGCCGCCTGCAGGAGGAGGTGTTCCCGGATCTGCAGGTGGGTCTGTTGCATGGGCGCCTCTCCAGTGCGGACAAGCAGGCGGCGATTGAAGCCTTCAGCACCGGAGCCGTGCAGGTGCTGGTGTCCACCACGGTGGTGGAGGTGGGGGTGGATGTGCCCAATGCCACCGTGATGGTGATCGACCATGCCGAGCGTTTTGGCCTGGCCCAGTTGCACCAGTTGCGTGGTCGCGTTGGCCGGGGTGCTGATGCGTCCCACTGCCTGTTGATCAATGACAGTCAGTCGGCGGTGGCCCGTCAGCGGCTGGAGGTGATGGCCCGCAGCAATGATGGCTTTGAAATCGCCGAGGTGGATCTGCGCCTGCGCGGGCCTGGTGAAGTGTTGGGAACACGGCAATCGGGCCTGCCCGATCTGGCCCTGGCCAGCCTTAGCGATGATGGCGCTGTGCTGGAGGAAGCGCGCAGCGTGGCGCAGGCGATTCTTGATGCTGATCCCCAGTTGAAGCAGCATGAATTGCTGGCCCAGCAGCTGGCCGCCGGCCGCCGTCAGCAGGCCGCTGCAGCGCGTTTGAACTGAGAGCGATGGCGCGCCCCTGGCATCCGATTCCGATTGTTGAGAGCAACGAGCCCCTGGTGGAGCTCCCTGCTGAGCTGCTGCGCTGGCAGCCCCATCCCTACATGGCCCTCGGGGCTCCCTATGGCGAGGGTTGTGATCCGTTTCGTCTGCGCCACGGGGTGGTGCAGCGGCTGCTGCAGGCCCAGGCTCAGCTGCAGGCAGAGCATCCCCAGCTGCAGCTGCTGATCTTTGATGCCTTCCGTCCCCTGGCGGTGCAGCACTTCATGGTGGAGTACACCCGCGGCCTGCCTGGGGTGAGCGAAGCGGAGGTGCAGGCCCTCTGGGCGGCCCCCAGCCGCAATCCGGCCACCCCACCGCCCCACAGCACTGGAGCGGCGGTGGATCTCACCCTGGCCAGCCGCGCAGGGGAACCCCTGGCCATGGGGGGTGAGATCGATGCGGTGGGGAACATCGCCAAACCGCTCCATTTCGAAGCCGCAGCAGCGGGGACATTGGAGGCGCAGTTCCACCTCCATCGCTGCTGGTTGGCGCAGGCCATGGGCGCAGCGGGGTTTGCCCGCCACCCCGGGGAGTGGTGGCATTTCAGCTGGGGTGACCAGCTCTGGGCCTGGAGTTCAGGCGAGCCTCAGGCCTGCTATGGCCGCGCTGCTCAGGCCTGAACCAGGCTGTCGAGTTCGCTGTCGACTGTGTGGCACCAGTCACCGAAGCTGAGCTTGGGGGCATCGCTCTGCCAGCGCTGCAACAGCGGCCGCAGGGTGTTCTCCAGTTCAGCCAGGGGCATGCGTTGCAGCACCGGTCGCGCCAGGCGGGTGAGCCCGGGGCTGCCCCCCAGCCACAGCTGGTATTGCTCCACCCCGCTACCCACCAGGGCCACCTCGGCCATGTAGGGGCGGGCGCAGCCATTGGGGCAGCCGGTCATGCGCACCAGGATCGGTTCGCTGATGCTTTCCTGCTCCAGCAGATCCTCCAGGCGTTTGAGCACCTGGGGCAGGATCCGCTCGGATTCGGTGATTGCCAGGCCGCAGGTGGGCAGCGCTGGGCAGGCGATGGCGTGGCGGCTGAGCAGGCTGGTGTGCTCCGGTTCACTCCAGCCCATGGCAGCAAGGGCCTCACTGATCTCCTCGCGCTGGCTTTTGCCGATGTTGCACAGCAGCAGATCCTGGTTGGGGGTGAGCCTGATTTCGGGCTGATAACGCTCCACCAGCTTGCGCAGCTGTTGCTTCTGCTCCCCTTCCAGACGACCGCAACTCAGGGAGAGCCCAACAAACCAGAGGCCATCGCCCTGGGGATGCCAGCCCAGGTAATCCATCAGTTCCGGCTTGCTTTCGGGCATGGCCTCAGCAATCGGACCGGAGAAGTACCGGCTGATTTCCGAGCGGAACCAGTTGATTCCTCGATCGTGCAGCAGGTATTTCATGCGCGCATGGCGACGCACCTGGCGATCGCCGTGATCCCGTTGCAGCGCCACAACCGCCTGCACCAGCTCCAGCACCTGCGACCCCTTCACGTAGCCCAGGCAGTCGGCCGTGCGGGCGAAGGTTTCTTCTTTGTTGTGGGTGCGGCCCATGCCGCCGCCCACATACACATTGCAGCCGCGCAGCTTGCCGCCGAGGTCGGTGAATGCCACCAGGCCCACATCCTGGGTGAGCAGATCCACGGAGTTGTCACCGGGCACGGTGACGGCCACCTTGAATTTGCGGGGTAGGAACGTGGAGCCGTAGAGGGGCTCGTTCTCATCACCACTGCACACGTCTCCGACGCGCTGCTGTTTGCGGGCCTTGCTGGCTTTCACCGATGGGCGGATCTTGTAGCGCTTCTCGCCATCCACCCACAGCTCCAGGTAGGCCCCGGCTGCCGCGTGGGGCGTCAGCAGGTCAGCGATGTCATCGGCGAGGCGCCGCGCCGCCGGGTAGCCCTGTTTCTGGAATGGAGCCGCGGGCGCCATCACGTTGCGGTTGATGTCCCCGCAGGCGGCCAGGGTGGAGCCCATGTTGCGCACGATTGTGCCCACCACGGTGCGCAGATCGTGCTTGGGAATGCCGTGCAGCTGGAAGGCCTGGCGGGTGGTGGCCCGCATGCTGCCGTTGCCGTACTGATCGGCCAGCTGATCGAGGGCCAGGTAGAGCTGGGCGGGGATGCGACCAGCTGGGCTGCGCAGACGCAGCATCATTCCCCAATCTTTCTCCTGGCCCTTCTGGCGGTTGTCGCGGTTGTCCTGTTGGTAACTGCCGTGAAACTTGAGGATCTGAACCGCCTGCTCGGTGAAGTTGGGCAGGTCGTTGGTCAGCTCGGTGGCCAGCGGTTCGCGCAGGTAGCCACTGTCAGCTTTGAGCTGCTCGAATTTGCTGCGCTCGGTTGCGGGCTTAGAGCTGACTGAACGATCGGGCGCAAGCGTCACGGGATATCGATTGTCAATTCATGCTTCTTCGACCCTAAACAATCGCGGCGTCAGGCGTTTCATAAAGTCAGCAGCTGCTGGAGATCAGGCCGTGGCCACCTTTCTGCTGGAGATCGGCACCGAGGAGCTGCCCGCTGATTTTGCTCGCTTGGTCTTAGGCCAGCTGGAGCCGATGGTGCGCCGTGATCTGGCGGAGCAGCGGCTGTCCTTTGAGGCGTTGCACTGCACCAGCACGCCGCGGCGGATTGCGCTGCAGCTCGATGGGTTGGCGGATGCCGCTGAAGACCTGCAGGAGGAGCGCAAAGGCCCTCCTGCAGGGCAGGCGTTCAAGGATGGTGAGCCCACCAAGGCGGCCATTGGCTTTGCCCAGCGTTGTGGGCTGGACCCCAAGCAATTGGAGATCCGTGACACCCCGAAGGGTCCGTTTGTGTTTGCTGCCGTGCTGGAGCGCGGTCGCAGCAGCCGCGAGCTGCTCTCTGAGCTGATTCCCAATTGGCTTTCGGCCCTGCAGGGCCGGCGTTTCATGCGCTGGGGTGCAGGCGAGCGCCGCTTTTCCCGGCCGATCCGCTGGCTGGTGGCCCTGCTGGATGCCGAGGTGGTGCCGGTGTCCCTACCGGGCAGTGATCCGGCTGTGGAGGCGGGCAACCGCAGTTGTGGCCATCGCCTGATCGCCCCCAGCGTGACCATTCCCCACGCTGAGCAGTACCGCCAGGTGCTCGCTGAGGCCGGCGTGCAGGTGGAGCGGCAACAGCGCCGCAGCTGGATCAGTGAGGCCGTGGCTGGCGCCTCCAAGGCCCTGGAAGCCCGCGCTGATTTGCCTGATGAGCTGCTGGAGGAGCTCACCGATCTGGTGGAGCGCCCCAGCCTGCTGGAGGGATCGGTGGATGGTGAGTCCCTTGATCTGCCCGCTGAGGTGCTGAGCACGGTGATGCGTGCCCACCAGCGCTATGTGCCGCTCTACAACGGCAAAGCCGAGGTGGATCCTCTGGCTCTGCAGGCCCGCGGCACCCTGCTGCCCCAGTTCCTCTGCATCGCCAACGGGCTTGATGCTGCTGCAGCCAGCATTCGCCGCGGCAATGAGCGGGTGCTCAAGGCCCGCCTGGCCGACGCTGCTTTCTTTGTGAACGCCGATCGGGCCGTGTCCAGTGGCGATCGCCGCGAGCAACTGGCGCGTGTCACCTTTGCCGAAGGTCTCGGCAGCCTGCTGGATCGCTGTGAACGGCTCGAGTGGCTCGCCCAGCTGCTGGCTTCTGAGCTCAAGCTTGCTGAGGAAACCGGCGCCCATGCCATTCGCGCGGCCCATCTCTGCAAGCACGATCTGGTCAGCCAGATGGTGGGTGAGTTCCCAGAACTGCAGGGCTTGATGGGGGGCAAATACCTTCTCGCCGAAGGGGAGCCGCGGGCTGTGGCCCAGGCGGTGTTGGAGCATTACCAGCCCAAGGGTGCTGACGATGCACCGCCGGAGTCCGATGCCGGCGCCGTGGTCGCCCTGGCTGAACGCCTGGAGTTGCTGCTGAGCATCTTTGCCAAGGGGGAGCGCCCCACCGGCTCATCGGACCCCTATGCCCTGCGCCGCGCTGGCAATGGCATTTTGCAGATTCTCTGGAGCCGGGGTTGGCGCCTGGATCTGCTCAGCGTGCTGCAGCAGGCCACCGAGCACTGGGCCCAGCTGCTGCCGGCGTTTGCCATTGATGCAGCTGGCCTCACCGCGCAGCTGGCGGAGTTCCTGCGTCAGCGCCTGGTGAGCCAATTGGAGGAACAGGGCAGTGATCCTGACCTCGTGCAAGCGGTGACCGCTGAAAGCGGGGGCCATCAACGGCTGTTGCAGGATCCGCTCGATGCCCTCGATCGCCTGCAGCTGTTGGCGCAGTTGCGCGCAGGTCAGCGCTTGGCTCCGGTGCAGGCGGTGGTGCAACGGGCTGCTCGCCTGGCTGAAAAAGGTGACCTCGCGCGCGATGTGCTCAGCGCTGCGAAGGTTGTGGATCCCGCTCTGTTTGAACAACCCAGCGAAGCCGCCATGCTTGCCGTGCTGGATGAGCTCAGCGCCATCGTCACCCAATCGGGCCGAGAGCGTTACGCCAGCCTTTGTGAAGTGCTCGCCGCCAGTGCCAGCACCCTGGCGGAATTCTTCGATGGCGACACCAGCGTGATGGTGATGGCCGATGTTGAGGCGGTGCGTTGCAACCGCCTCAACCTGCTGGCTGTGTTGCGCAATCAGTCCGCCGTGCTGGCGGACTTTGCTGCGATCAGCGGCTGAGCACCGCCTCCTTGCTCTCGGCCTGGGAGGCGGCTGCCGCCTCCCGTCCAGCCTTGAGGCCGCCGCGGATACCGCCTTCAGCCAGGATCGTTTCCGCTTCCTGCTCAGTACGCACAGCGCTGGGGACAGCGTCGTAACTGCCGGGGGCCAGAGCATTGCCTCGCAGCACGGCACCGATGGTGAGCACGGTCAGTTTGAGCTGCTGCCAGGGGTTCATCGCCACTACGCGCTTGTACAGGTAGCTGTCGAAGGTGAGGCGCTGCACATCCTTGTCATCGCACATCTCCACGAAGGCTTCCCTGGCGGCGTCATTGCGATAGAAGATGCGCTGCAGCAGGTCCAGCACCACATAGGTGGCGCCGTACTTGCGGTCCCACTTGCGCAGGTAGCCCTTGAGATCTTTCTCGGTGGGAACGCGCTTGCCGTTCTGGCTGGCAGCCACGATTTCCTCAGCGCACATGCGGCCGCTCTTGGCTGCGAAGTAGATGCCTTCGCCTGAGCTCTTGGTCACATAGCCAGCGGCATCACCCACCAGGGCCATACCGGCCACCACCCGGCGGGGACGGGGATGCTCGGGAATCGGGTGAGCTTCCACCTTGATCACTTCGCCTTTGAGCAGGCGATTCTTGGCGCGCTCGCGAATGCCCACCTGCAGGTCCTTGATCAGGGCCTGGTTCTCCTGCATGGTGCCGGTGCCCACGGCCACGTGGTCGTATTTGGGGAACACCCAGGCGTAGAAGTCGGGGGACACGTCGGTGCCCACATACATCTCCGCGAGGCTTTCGTAGTACTTCATCTCCTCAGGCGGCAGCTTGATGCGCTCCTGGAAGGCGATGGCCACGTTGTAATCCCCGGCGTCCATGGCCTTGGCCACACGGCTGTTGGCACCATCGGCGCCGATGATCAGGTCCACTTCGAGGGTCTTGGTGTCCCCGGTGGCTTCACCCTCGCTGTAGTCGGAATAGGTGAGGGTGTAGGGGCCCTGGCGGTTGGCGCCGGTATCGATTTTGGTCACGAGGCCATTCACCAGGTGAGCGCCCAGATCGGCGGCACGGTTGCGCAGAAAGGCGTCCATCACCTCGCGGCGGCACATGCCGATGTACTCGTTGGCGTTCTCCAGGTTGATGTCCACCTCCCTGTTGGAGGGGGAGATCATCTTCATGTTGCGCACCTTGCGGTCGATGATCGACTCCGGCAGGTCAAACTCGCTGACCATGCAGAGCGGAATGGCCCCGCCACAGGGTTTGGCATTGTCGAGCTTGCGCTCGAAGATCCAGGTTTGTATGCCGGCCTTGGCGAGCACTTCGGCAGCACAGGAGCCACTGGGGCCACCACCCACCACTGCGACACGCAACATCTGAAACCGCTCCGCCAGGAAGGATGTGGGTGGGAAGCTAACACCACTGGGCGGCCCGTTGATGGCCAATCCGCCGTCCCCGCCTAGGATCTTCACTGCTTCCATGTGCAGGGCTGTTGAACGGTGCCAGGCAGGGAATCCGCGTGACCCGTCCCGA
>JAYKHZ010000104.1:0-3023 GCA_035286165.1 Synechococcus sp. | reverse complement strand
CACAACGGTGAAATCAACACCCTGCTGGGCAACCTCAACTGGGCCAAAGCGGCGGAGAGCAACCTCGATGCGGTCTGGGGCGCCGATGCCGCTGATCTCAAGCCCGTGGTCAATCCAGCCTTCAGTGATTCCGCCAATCTCGACGCCACCCTTGAGCTGTTGGTGCGAAGCGGTCGCCCGATCACCGAAAGCCTGCTGACCCTGGTGCCTGAGGCTTTCCGCAACCAGCCCGAGCTGGAGGACAAGCCGGAAGTTCAAGCCTTCTATGAGTACGCCGCCTGCACCCAGGAGCCCTGGGATGGCCCGGCTCTGTTGGTGTTCGCCGATGGCCGCAGCGTGGGGGCCACCTTGGATCGCAACGGCTTGCGTCCGGCTCGCTACTGCCTCACCAACGACGGCTTTGTGGTGATGGGCTCAGAGACCGGGGTGGTGGAGCTCGATGAAAGCCGCATCATCGAAAAGGGCCGGCTTGGCCCCGGCCAGATGCTGGCGGTTGATCTGGAAAACGGTCGCCTGCTGCGCAACTGGGATGTCAAGCGTGAGGTGGCAAGCCGTTATCCCTACGCCCAGTGGCTGCAGGAGCACCGCCGCAACCTCGAGCCCCAGCCCTGGACCACCGGCAAGCAGCTGGGAGATCTGGAGTTGCTGCAGCAGCAGACCGCCTTCGGCTTCACCGCTGAAGACTTTGACCTGGTGATTGAGGACATGGCCTCAGCGGGCAAAGAGCCCACCTACTGCATGGGGGATGACATCCCCCTGGCCGTGCTCTCCGATAAGCCCCACCTTCTCTACGACTACTTCAAGCAGCGCTTCGCTCAAGTCACCAACCCGCCGATTGACCCGCTGCGGGAAAAACTGGTGATGAGCCTGGAGATGCATCTGGGCCGCCGGGGTTCCGCCCTGAAACCCGAGGCCAGCGCCGCTGGCATGTTGCATCTGCCCAGCCCGATCCTCAACGAAGCGGAACTGGCGGCTGCCACCTCCCAAGGCCTGCCAGCGATCACCCTGTCCACCCTGGTGCCCGTTGCCGATGGCCCCGCAGGCTTGCAGCAGGCGGTGACTCGCCTGCAGAGCGCCGCTGAAGCCGCTGTGCGCGAGGGCAAAACGATTCTGGTGCTCTCCGACCGCGGCGTCACCGCGAGCCACACCACCATTCCCGCCCTCCTGGCCGTTGGTGCTGTGCACCACCACCTGCTGCGGCTGGGGTTGCGCCTGCAGACCTCCATCGTTGTGGACACGGCCCAGTGCTGGAGCACCCACCACCTGGCTTGTCTGATCGGGTTTGGCGCCAGTGCCGTTTGCCCCTGGCTCACCTGGGAGACCAGCCGCCACTGGCTGGAGCAGCCCAAGGTGCGCAAGGCCATCGAGCTGGGCAAGTTGCCTGCCCTCACGGTGGATCAGGTTCAGGCCAACGTGCGCGTGGCGCTGGAGAACGGCCTGCGCAAGATCCTCTCCAAGATCGGCATCTCCCTGCTGGCCAGCTACCACGGTGCTCAGATCTTTGAAGCGATTGGCATTGGCGCTGACCTGATCGATCTGGCCTTCGCTGGCACCACCAGCCGGGTGGCTGGTCTCTCGATCACTGATCTGGCCAGTGAAACCCTCAGCCTGCACGCCAAGGCCTTCCCCGAACTCAACCGCACCAAGCTCGAGTTCATGGGCTTTGTGCAGTACCGCACCGGTGGTGAATACCACCTCAACAGCCCGGAGATGGCCAAGGCTCTCCACGCTGCGGTGAAGGCTGGCCCCGGCTACGACCACTTCTCCACCTACAAAACGCTGCTGGAAAACCGGCCCGTCACCACCCTGCGCGACCTGCTGGAGCTCAAGCCGGCCCCAACACCGTTGCCGATTGATCAGGTGGAGAGCGTTGAAAGCATCTGCGCCCGCTTCTGCACCGGTGGCATGAGCCTCGGGGCTCTCTCCCGCGAGGCCCATGAGGTGTTGGCTGTGGCCATGAACCGCATCGGCGGCAAGAGCAACAGCGGTGAGGGCGGTGAAGATCCCGCCCGCTTCAACGTGCTCAACGATGTGGATGGCGAAGGGCGCTCCAAGGTGCTGCCCAGCATCGGCGGCCTGCGCAACGGCGACACCGCCTGCTCCGCGATCAAGCAGATCGCATCCGGTCGCTTCGGTGTGACCCCGGAATACCTGCGCAGCGGCAAGCAGCTTGAGATCAAGGTGGCGCAGGGAGCCAAACCCGGTGAGGGTGGTCAGCTGCCCGGCCCCAAGGTGGATCCCTACATCGCCTGGCTGCGCAACAGCAAGCCGGGTGTGGCCCTGATCTCGCCGCCGCCGCACCACGACATCTATTCGATTGAGGACCTGGCACAGCTGATTCACGACCTGCACCAGGTGCATCCAGCGGCTCGCGTCAGCGTCAAGTTGGTGGCTGAGATCGGCATTGGCACCATCGCTGCTGGTGTGGCCAAGGCCAATGCCGATGTGATTCAGATCTCAGGCCATGACGGCGGCACGGGCGCTTCTCCATTGAGCTCGATCAAGCACGCCGGTGGCCCCTGGGAAATGGGTCTGACCGAGGTGCACCGCTCATTGCTCGAAAACGGTCTGCGCAATCGCGTGCTGCTGCGCGCCGATGGCGGCCTCAAGACCGGTTGGGATGTGGTGATTGCCGCTCTGCTGGGCGCCGAGGAGTACGGCTTCGGTTCGGTGGCGATGATCGCTGAGGGCTGCATCATGGCCCGCGTTTGCCACACCAACAACTGCCCGGTGGGGGTGGCAACGCAGAAGGAAAACCTGCGCAAGCGCTTCCCCGGTCTGCCGGAGCAGGTGGTCAATTTCTTCCTCTATGTCGCCGAAGAGGTGCGCCAGCTGCTCAGCGTGCTGGGTGTGGCCAGCCTGGAGGAGTTGATCGGCCGCACGGAGCTGCTCCAGGCCCGTGAGGTGAAGCTGGCCAAGACCCAGGCCCTCGATTTGTCTTGTTTGCTGGCTCCGATTGCTGGCGCTGATGATCGCTCCTGGCTGCAGCACGCCAGTGAGGCCCACAGCAATGGGCCGATCCT
>JAYKHZ010000103.1:0-14292 GCA_035286165.1 Synechococcus sp. | reverse complement strand
CCCGTGAGGTGAAGCTGGCCAAGACCCAGGCCCTCGATTTGTCTTGTTTGCTGGCTCCGATTGCTGGCGCTGATGATCGCTCCTGGCTGCAGCACGCCAGTGAGGCCCACAGCAATGGGCCGATCCTGGAAGATCAGCTGCTCGCCGATGCCGAACTGATGGCGGCCATCGAGGGCCATGGTCAGTTGGCTCGCACCGTGCCGATCATCAATACCGATCGCAGCGTCTGCGCGCGTCTGGCCGGTGAGATCGCCGAACGCCATGGCAACACCGGGTTCAACGGCCAGCTCAACCTCACCTTTGAAGGCTTTGCAGGCCAAAGCTTCGGTGCCTTCAACGTGCAGGGCATGAACGTGCGCCTGGTGGGTGAGGCCAACGACTACGTCGGCAAAGGCCTGTGTGGCGGACGCCTCACGGTGGTGCCCCCCAGCAGCGGCAACGACCCTGGCAGCCAGGTGATCCTCGGCAACACCTGCCTCTACGGCGCCACTGGCGGTGAGTTGTTTGCCTACGGCCGCGCCGGTGAACGCTTCGGCGTCCGCAACAGCGGTGCGCGCACCGTTGTTGAAGGCGCTGGCGATCACTGCTGTGAGTACATGACCGGTGGCGTTGTGGTGGTGCTGGGCAGCACTGGCCGCAACGTGGCTGCTGGCATGACCGGTGGTGTGGCCTTCCTGCTCGATGAAGACGATCGCCTCACCGCTCGGGTGAACCCGGAGATCGTGGCCATCTGCCCGCTGACGACTCCTGAGCAGGAGGCGTTGCTCAAGCCACTGCTCGAGGCCTATGTGGCCGAAACCGGCAGCACCAAAGCCTCGGCAATCCTGGCCGACTGGAACAGCTGGAAGGGGCGCTTCAAGTTGCTGGTTCCCCCCAGCGAGCGCGGCAACGTTGGCTTGGCTGAGAAGGAGGCGGTGGCAGCCTGAAATCGCCGCCAGGGATCGCCATCTCTGTGGTGATCCCTACCGATTTCCCACAATTGCTTGATTCGCCCGGTGCACTGACTAACTTTTGCCTGCTCACGGCGAGGCATGGGTCAGCACGCACCGATTGTGGCCGCCCTGGCCTTGCTTGCGGCCTCATGGCCTGGGGCGGTGCGTGCGGCCCAGGTTCAGGTGCAGCTCCAGCGGGTGGAGATTCGTCAGGCTCCAGCGAAACCTGAGGCCTATCAAGAGCTGATCGCACCGCTGTTGGGGCAAGCCATCAGCGCCGCGCAGCTGGAGCAGCTGCGTGATCGGCTGGAGAAGGAGCTGTTGCGCCATCGCACGCTTGGGGCCCTGCGGCTGCCCGAGCAGGACGTCACCAATGGCGTGGTGGAGATGGTGTTCGAGCCCAAGCTGCTGGGGGAGGTGCGTGTGGATGCCTCGATTCCCCATCGCCTGGATGACGCCTGGGCCAAGCAGTTTGTGCTGGTGAATCTCAAACCTGGGGAGCCGATTCGGCTTGATCGGCTCGAATCATCGTTGCTGAAACTCAATGATTTGGCAGGAGTGAAGGCCAAGAGCCAGTTGTTGCCGGTGCCAGGGACCAACCGGATGGATGTGCTGTTGAAGCTCTCTGACACCAAGCTGCTCAACGGCAAGGTGAATCCCAACAATTTGCTGAATGGTTTGTTTGGTGATGCCCAGCTCAGTGCCCAGGGCAAGGCCAATGATCTGTTTGGCCGCGGTGAACGCCTCGATCTGGATCTCAAGGGGGCTGGTTTCAAACCTGATCTCACCCAGCGGGGCACCAAGGCCACTTTGCAGTTGCCGCTTTCACCAACGGGGGCCAGCGCCACGATCAAACTGAATTGGAATGATTACTCCGTGGTGGGTGAACCCGGGGTTCCTAATGATGCAATCGCTGGCAACACACGCCAATTGAAAGTGGATCTTCAGTTGCCACTTGAGCGGCAGTTGGCCTATACCACTGTGGCTCAGTTCAACTTTGAAGCATCGCGCTATATCAACAACTTCTTTGAGCAGCCGCTCACAGATCGCAGCAAGACAGTGGGACGCGGATCTGTCTTTAAGCAGTGGCACAATGATTTTGCTGGTAAGGCGATTAACAATCTGCTGGGCGCGGTGAGCTTGGGTCAGATGAATCTGGCCAGCAATGCTTTACAGGACAGCCAGGATGCGTTGGGTCCTGGTGTGGATGGTTTCTTTGCCAAGGCTAATCTGAGTTTCAATCGCGTGCAGATGCTGACGCGGTTCACAGAGCTCACATTCAATGTCAATGGCCAGAAAGCCCTGGTGAACAACCTTGACCTCACCGAATCCCTCAATCTGGGATTTCCTGGTGGTGTGCGGGCTTACCCACCTGGTCAAAGCATGAGCAATGACGGTGCCGTAGCTCAGCTCGATCTGGCCTATTACTTCACGCCCAAGTTCAAGCTGTTTGCGGTTCTGGATGCCGCCTGGGGCCGGCTTTACAACGAGGAGTGGAGTGGTCAGCCCTTCAGTAATGAGGTGGCGTTGTTTGGCACCGGCGCTGGCATGCGCTGGACGTTCCGCGATGACACCTCCCTTCAGGCTTTGCTCACCCATCCGTTGGGGCCTGAGCTGGAGAACCCTTACGGCGTGGATGCTGCCAACCAACAACCCGGCTGGCAGCTCTGGGCTGGGTTGGAGTGGTGCTTCTGATGGGGCATCTGCAGCGGCTACTGCTGGCCACGGCTCTGGGGCTGATTGTGATGCCGGCCGCCCAGGCTCAGCTGCCCAGCGGTCCATCGGTGCGTTCCGGCCGGGTTGGGATTCAGCGCAGCGGCAATGAGTTGATCATCCGCAGCGCCACAGAACGAAGCGTCATCAACTGGAACCGCTTTTCGATTGGTCCCGATCAGATCGTCACTTATTACCAACCATCGAGGAGTGCCACGGTGCTGAACCAGGTCACCGGCGGCATTCGCAGCGTGATCAGCGGTCTGTTGCAGAGCTGCCTCAGTGGTGGTGGCGAGTGCCGCCCCACCGAAGGCCGCGGCACGGTGGGTGGTGGCGTGATTCTGGTGAACCCCGCTGGTATTTCGGTGCTGGGAGGGCACATCATCACCGACCACACCCTGCTCACCACGGCGGGGATCAATGTTCAGCAATTCATTGATTCGGGGGTGGTCAATCTCACCCTGGCTGGCGATGGGCTGATCGAAATCGGCCAAGGGGCCACCTTGAGCGGCCCCCTGCGCAATCCCTCCGGTTTGGAGGGGTTGTCGGTGGTGGCGCCGCGGATTGTGGTGGATGGCAGCGTCAACATCCCTGAGGCCAGCAGCTTCATCGTTCAGCCCCAGGCCAAGGGCACAACGGAGTTTGTGTTCAACAACGTGCGGCCGAGCCGTTCGTTTCTCAAGCTTGATCCCGGGGTGCACCACAGCGGCGTGAGCACGGTGCATGAGGAATCGGATCGCACCCGTTGGTTTTTGTTCAATGGCACGATCCGAACATCAACGCCATGTCCACCTGGGGCTGAGGGAACCTCGGATTGCTACCCCGTCACCGAGCATCTAACGACTGACAGCACCCTGGAGCGCGAATTCCCGCTCAAGACCTACACCGTTGCGACGATTCCAGCGATCAGCTCATCACTGTGGTCGGTGCTGCCCTGGGCGATCACCAGCACGCGCCTGGAAACCCCGGAGCGCCCGCCCGGGATTGAACCCAACCAAGGCTGTGAGCCCAATGGAGGTGAGAACGGCACCGGTGAAGCGGTGTGTGTGCGCGATGGCTTGGCCAGGTTCCAACGGCGTCAGCGTCAGTGGCTCACCGCGCAATCCACGCTGCTGAGCCTGCAGCCACAACCCCAGCAGCGGCTCAGCCTGGAGGCCACCGCTGATGGCCGGGTGCTGCTCAAGCGCTCCAGTTCTGACCAGGAGCCTGAAGAACCGCAGGAGGAACCCAACGATCCGCAGGCTGGTGGGTCATGCCCAGCTGAGCCCGGCTTGCAGGTGCCCACTGCGCCAATGCAGTCGCTGGAGACAGTCCAGACGTTGTTGCTGGAGACCCTGGTGGCAGGTGAGCTGGTGAAACCCAACAGCCAGATCATTCCGGAATCGATCCCGCCGCTGGATTCCCTTTGCAACGGCGATGGTCAAACGGTTCAGGTGCTCGAGCCGGGTGCTGAGGCACCCAAAGTGGTTCCCATCGGTGGTTGTTTGCAGCTCACTGCCGTGCGCAGCGGCTGCGAGGCGGGAGAAGGCGGCGCCTCCCAAAGCCCTGGTGCGATCAATTTCACCCTGGGGAGCCATTCCCCGGCGCAACCTGATTGCAATATCAACGATCCAGAGTCGTGCTTGGGGCACATCACCGATCGCTCGCCTGTGAGTTTCGCGGTGACCAGTGGCTCCACCACCCAGATGCTCAATAGCCAAGGTGAGCCAATCAGTGCTTGCGGCAGCAGCAGCACACTGATCGCACCGCTGCCCCAGGTGCTCTGGAATCACCTGCTGGATTCATCCACCCAGATCTCCACCGATCCGGCTGGCTCCACGCCCACCCCCAACGGCTTGGCCACAGGCGGAGAGCGCCAGGGGCAGCTGCAGTCGTTCCGTTGTGACGGCGTGCTGAAGCCGGTGGATCCGAAGTTGCCGGCCCATCTCCAGAACATTCTTCAAGCAGGTGCTGGTGCATCAGCGCCAGGTTCTGTGCTCTCTTGCACCTACCGAGAGAGCTGCTCACCTCCGGGCCTGGCGAGGATTCAATCCCGCAAGCTGTTTGAGCTGCCTCAGGGGCAGACCATGTCGGCACGATTGCTGCGGCAATTGATTTCCAGGCTTCAGATCAAGGTGAAGGAGGGGGATGCATTGAATGCGATCACCTTGCCACCGAGTGCCCCCAATACGCCGCAAACGGCTGGCTCTGTGGTGCCTGCGGGGCAACCCCTGCAGCTGGCTGAACAGATCAATGGACGACTCAGTGTTCCCTTCGCCGGTAAGACATACACCACAACGGCACAGCCCAAGATTGAGGTGAATCCGGGCGGGGAGCAAAGCAGTTTTGTGCCGCAGGCTGGCCAGGAGTATGTGGTGACGTACACCAACAAGCTGGAGGTGAAAGAGCAGCCTCAACCATTGCCGAATCAGCCGAAGTATGTGTATCCCTGCCTGGAGATTCAGAAAACAGGTTGTTCTGATGCGCGGCTCGAGTTCCGTCCCAGTGGAGCCCTTCGCTCGATTTATGGGGGGAATAAAACCATCACCATGCTGCCCAATGGTGGCCCCCACCGCATGTGCCCCCTGGCGACCAGTTCAACGCAGCAGCGATCGGGAACAATCCAGCTCAGGGAGCTCAATGCCGTGCCTCAAACCACGGCATCGAGTGCTATTTCGGGACTGCAACCACATTCTGGTTTGAATGCGGGTGCCACATTCAGTGTGTCTGGTGTTCCCCAGGCGCAGGGTCAGCCCCAACCCCTGAAACTCACCCTGGCCAACCCCGAGTGCCGAGGGGGTCCTGGCACATCTGCCTGCGTGAAGTTTGAAAAAGCGTGGATTGGTGCTCCCCCAGCCAATGCCGGCTCCCCGCTCATCACCTTGAAACGGGATGGTGAGGCGCCCTTAACCGTGAGTCAGGAGAGTGGCCAGAAGTGCTACGCCAATTTGCAGCCTGGGGAAACATTCAATGTGACCGCCACTGAGCAACTCAATCGTGGTCAACGAGATGTTGAGATGGTGCAGGCCACCGATCAGGTCATGGTGAAGGCGGGGCAGCCAGAGCCGCCGGTGTTGCGCCTGGTGAATCGCGCCAAAACCAATCAAAAATGCATTCGCATCGAGAAACGTTTGGAGGTGGGGGGGCAGCCCCAGGCCAATTCCCAAATTTTTAACGCCAGCTTGACCGTGCAGCCTGGCAATAAGACTTTCCCGCTTGCGCTCACGCCTGGTCAGGCGCAGGTGAAATGTTTTGACCGCCGTGAGCTGCGCTCGTTTGTGGTGACCGAAACACTGCCTTCGGATTCTGCCGCTGTGCACTATCAAACGCTTGTGGATGGTCGCGAGGTGGCCTCGGCAGGCCAGGCTATGGCACGTCAAACGGTGCGGGGCAACAACGCCAATGTGGTGCTTGTGAATGTGCCGAAATCAGAGTTGGTGGGGCAGGCCTGCTTGGAGGTGCAAAAGCTTTGGATCAAGAATGGTCAGCTGGTGAATCAGCCAGGGGCCCCGGGTGTGCGATCCATTAAGGCTGGTACCCCTGGCCAGGAGCAGGATGTGTGGGCTGATTTGCAGTCGCAAGGCTTGGCCAAGCGCTGCAAAATGTTGCGGCAAGGGGAAACATGGCAGCCCCAGGTGGTGGAAACCAGCAAGGGTGATTCCGATTGGCAGCCTTCCCTTGGGGCGATCAAGGCAACATCGCGCCAGTCAGTTGTTGGTGATGCCAACGCCCAATCCTTTGCTCCCTCGCTGAACCCAACTGGGAATGCAGTCAAGGTGAGTGGGCTCAATATCATCGCTGGCAATACCGATCGGGTCACGCTGGTGAATGAATACCGCCCTTCGGTGTTTGTTCCCTCTGGGAAGGCTTGCCTGCGGGTGCGAAAACAGAATGCCGGAAAGCCGCCATCCGGCGCTTCCACAGTGGGGCTCACGTTCTTGAGCTCGGTGCCTTTGAGTGTGCCAAATGCCCAGGGAAGGCTGGTGCAACAGCCTGGCAATCAAGCCCCCTATCGCTTTAGCCACAGCCTGGATCTCTCTCAAGGGTCCTATGCGCCCATTGTTTGTTATGAGAAATCCAATTTCTCCGGGGATATTCGCTTGGTGGAAACATTGCCTGCGGGCGTGAAGCCCGATGCGGTGACGCCAACTCCCAATGCGGCTGGTGAAATTGTGGTGCGAGGGGCTGCTCTCAAAGCGGGTTCCACCTTGGATCTCAATATCGTCAATGACTACTACCAACGCCCGCCCGAGCCCAAGGAGCCTTTGGTGCCCGAGTTGCCGCAGCGTCAGGTGCCGCCCAAGCTCAGTTTCAACACGCCAACGGCCCCCAGTTGTCTCCGTGTGAGCAAGTTGGGTGATGCTCCCGGTGCCTTCCGCGTGCAGCTCTCCTCGGAGAGTGTGCTCACCACAGGTGCCATGCAATTTGTGCTTGGGCCCACCCAGTCGCAGTTGCTTTGTGCCGTGAGCCCCGATGCCAAGCAGCCGGTTCAGTTTGCTGTGACTGAATCGCCCGCTGCGGGTTCGTTTGTGAGTGCTCTGCTTGTCAATGGTCAACCCCAGGCACCGGCAGGGGATGGCAACAGCAGCAAAACAGCAACGGTGTCTGTGGTTCCTAACGGCAGCGCCACGTTGAGTTTCCAGAACCGCAAGAATCCGATTCCGATTCCCCAGCCCACGCCCCAGCGTGTGCCGCCACTGCAGCTTCAAGCCAAGCCGAATCTTCAGCCCACACCACCTAGTTGCGTCACTGTGGCCAAACGCGGAGTGGCTGCTGGCCGCTTCAGTGTGGCGTTGTCAGCAGGTGGCGGGCTGACCACTGGGTCCAAGCAGTTTGTGTTGCAGCCTGGGCAGTCCCAGTTGTTGTGCGCCGTTAGTCCCAATTCAGACCAGCCGATTCAGTTTGCGGTGAGTGAAACCCCCGCCCCTGGGTCGCGTGTTGCTGCTGTTCGGCTCGATGGTCAACCTCAGCCTGTGGCATTGGATGGTGCTGCCACCACCACCACCCTGTCATTGGCAGCGAAGGCGGAGGCCACGCTTTCATTTGAGAACCGCGCCGTGCCTCGCACTCCGATCCCGCTGCCGCCAGGGGTGCGCATAGTTCCCCAGCCAAGGCCGAATGTGGGGGGAACTCCTCCGTTGCCGTTGCGCTTCTCCCGCTTTGATCAGCAGCGGCGTCAGTTTGTGTTTGTGATTCCTGGTGGGCCAGAGCTGCCTGTCAGTGAGGCGGCCATGGAGCAGTTGCCGCTGCAGGTCAGCCATGGCGGACGGCTCTATGTGTTGCGCCGTCCGCAGTTGGTTCGCGGCCTCTTCTGAGTCAAGCCAGGGCTGCAACAGCGGTCTGAAGGGCCTGATAGCGCTCCAATTCGGTTTGCTCCGCGGGCAGCTTGTTGAACAAGCCCAGCTTTTCAAGCCGACGACGGGTGGTGCCGCTGGCACCCACCACAAACACCTGACGGCCCACTTCGATCGCTTCTTCCACGGCATTCTCCACAGCCAGAGCGGCGGTGACGCCGAGGTGGGACACCTCGGAGAGGTCGAACACCACGGCTTTGCATTCGCCGATGGCGTTGTGCTCGCGGCTGATGGCCTTGGCAACGCCGAAGATCATGGCGCCATTGAGCTGAAACAGCAGAATCTGGCCGTTGCCTTGATCCAGCAACTGGCGTTCTTCACTGGTGATGTTGAGATCTCCGTCGCCAGTGCTCACGGATTTCACCGATTTGCTCTGCAGCGCGCTCATCTTGTCGATCGTGAGGATGTTGGCGATGAACACGCCCACGAAGACGGCGGTGATCAAGTCCACCAGGACAGTGAGCCCAATCACCAGATACATGATCAGCGCTCCATTGAGCGAAATCTTGTGAGCCCGGCGGATGAAGGACCAATCAACGATGTCGACACCCACTTTCAGCGCGATGCCGGCAAGTACAGCCTGGGGGATTTCTGCGGCCAGCTGAGCACCCAGCAGGATCACCAGCATCAAGATCACAGCGCGACTGATGCCTGAGAGGGCACTGCGGCCGCCGCTTTGGATGTTCACAACGGTGCCCATCGTGGCGCCGGCCCCCGGCAATCCACCGAAGAGACCACTCACCAGGTTGCCCAGGCCCTGCCCAATCAATTCCTTGTTGGAGTTGTGTTCCGTGCGGGTGAGACTGTCGGCCACCACGGAGGTCAGCAGGGCATCGATGCAGCCCAGCATTCCCAACACGGCAGCATCAACCACCATCAGCTGCAGTTCACCGGCGGTGAACATGGGCAGCTGCAGTTGGGGGAAGCCTGAGGCGATCTCGCCGATGCGGCGCAGATCATCGGCGCCGGCATTGCCGAGCAGGGGCAGTGACACCAGTGTTCCCACCACCAGGGCAACCAACTGGGGCGGGGCAATCCGTTTCACCTGTTTGGGGGTGAACCACAAAATGGCCAGGGTGAGCACCGCCAGGCACACCTCCAAGGGGCGCGCATTGCTGAAGAGCTGAGGCAGGGATTGCAGGGTGCCAATCACCCCTCCCTTGGGACTGGCCTGCCCAAGAAATGGACCCAGCTGCAGGATGATCAGGATCAGGCCAATGCCACTCATGAAGCCCGAGATCACCGTGTACGGCATCTGGGTCACATAGCGGCCGAGCCGCAGCACGCCGAAGCCAATCTGAAATAGGCCTGCGAGCATCACCACGGTGAAGGCCATGGCCATGCCGTGCTCGGGGTTGCGGGCCGTGAGGCTGGCGATCACGGCCGTCATCACCACCGTCATCGGACCGGTGGGTTCGGAAATCAGGGTGGGCGTGCCGCCGAACAAGGCGGCGAAGAGGCCAACCAGCACTGCGCCCCACAAGCCTGCGGTGGCTCCAGCGCCACTGGCCACACCGAAGGCCAGGGCCATCGGCAGGGCGATCACCGCTGCCGTGACACCACCGAAGAGATCACCGCGCAGGTTGTTGGCGCTGATCCGGTTGAACACATTGTTCAATCGAAAACCTGCCGCCGCAGCCGGTTCCATGGAAGGGGTCTCGCTTAGCGCGCGAAACACTAGGACCTTCAGCGATTCCCCGGGTTGGGTTCAGCGTGGGTGCTGCTGCATCAGCTGCTGCACTTCGCCGGCGTGGTAGCTGCTGCGGGTCAGTGGTGTGCTGACCACCTGCAGGAAACCCAATTCCGTTTCGCCGTGTTGGCGGTACTGCTCGAACTGCTCGGGTGTGACGAAGCGATCCACGGGCAGATGCTTGGGGCCAGGGGAGAGGTACTGACCGATGGTCACGATGTCCACCTGGTGACGGCGCAGATCAGCCAGCACCTCCAACACCTCGGCATCGCTTTCCCCCAGACCCACCATCAGACCTGATTTGCTGTAGCACCTCGGCCATTGCTGGCGCACCCGCTGCAGTAGCTCCAGGGAGCGCTCATAAATGGCTTGGGGCCGGGCGCGCTTGTAGAGCCGCGGCACCGTTTCGATGTTGTGATTGAGCACATCGGGAGCTCCCTCCATCACAGCGGCGAGGGCGTCCCAATCACCGCAGAAATCCGGGATCAGCAGTTCGATCGTGGTGCCTGGTGAGTGCTGGCGGATCTGCTGGATGCAGGCCACGAATTGGCTGGCGCCGCCATCGCTGAGGTCATCGCGGTTCACCGAGGTGATCACCACATGGCGCAAGCCCAGGCGTTTGGTGGCTTCCCCCAGGCGCTGCGGTTCGGTGGGATCGAGCTCCCGCACGCTCTTGTCGAAATCGATGTCGCAGTAGGGGCAGGCACGAGTGCAGCCCGGGCCCATGATCAAGAAGGTGGCGGTGCCGCCGGCAAAGCACTCGCCGATGTTGGGGCAGCTGGCCTCCTGGCAAACGGTGTTGAGCTTGAGATCCAGCAGCAGATCGGCGACTGCGCCGATCCGCTCGCGTTGGGGGGCTTTGACACGCAGCCAGTCAGGCTTCTGCAAGGTCGTCTCCTACGATGGGCCCATCGGGATGTAGCGCAGCTTGGTAGCGCACTTCGTTCGGGACGAAGGGGCCGCAGGTTCGAATCCTGTCATCCCGACTTCGCGGCCCTGAACCAACTCGGTTCAGGGCTTAATGTTGATTCACCAGCCCATTGGTGTGGTGTCCGGGGAAATGGGGGTCGTCCTCCCCTTGTTCAATCCGCAATGGCTCTCATTTGGTGTCCTTGCATCTCTTTTGTTCAAGTCAGTTCAGCGCCTGGATAGCCGCGCGGGGTGACCAGGCGCTCCTGCTGCAGCCGGGTGGTGCTGTTGCCGATCAACACCAGTGAAAACATGTCCACCTGCTCAAGCGGCAGGGTGCTGAGACTGTGGATCTGCAGCCGTTCATCACTGCGGCTGAGCTGGCGGCAGATGGCCACCGGTGTGTTGGCGGGGCGGTGCTCCAGCAGCAACTCCACGGCCCGGCCGAGCTGCCAGTGGCGATCTCGCGAGCGCGGGTTGTAGAGCGCCACCACAAAATCTCCGGCGGCAGCCCCTTTGAGCCGTTGTTCGATCACCTCCCAAGGGGTGAGGCGATCACTCAGGCTGATGGTGCAGAGGTCATGCATCAGCGGGGCCCCAAGGCGGGCGGCCGCCATCTGAAAGGCGGAGATCCCCGGGTGCACCGCAAAGCTGGGTTGTTCCTGCTGGGGCAGAGCCAGCCATTGCTCCAGGGCCAGTCCCGCCATCCCATACATGCCGCTCTCACCACTGGAGATCAGCGCCACCTTGATGCCCTGGCGCGCGAGCTCCAGGGCCTGTTGGCAGCGCTCGCGTTCGCGGGTGAGTTGGCCCTCAAGCCGCAGTTGATCGCAGCGGCGCAGGGGCTCCAGTAAATCGAGATAGAGGCTGTAGCCCACCCAAACCTGGGCATCGGCCAGGGCACTGCGGGCTGAGCCTGTGAGTTGCTCCAGGGCGCCTGGGCCGGCGCCGATTAACTGCAGCTGGCCCCGTTGCGGAGCCCATGGCCGCGTGGCTTCGCTGATGGCGAGGGTGACAGCCCCTTCTCCCTGGCGCTTGTACACCGTTTTGCACTGCAGAAGCGTTGCAGCTTCACCAGCTGCCAGCAGGCTGGCGGCCTCCGCCACCGAGGGGCAACCCACTTCGGCGGCCACCACGGCCGAAGGATTGGGCACCGGCTGCTGCGCCAGCTCTGGGGCGGTGAAGAGTTTCAGCGGCCATTGCCGCTCTGCCGCCAGGGCCAGCAAGGCCTCTTCATCGCCTTTGAGGGCATGACTGGCCAGGCCGGCCACGGCCTCAGCGGCCAGCCCTGCTGAGGCCAGGCTGCTGTCCACCGCCTGCCGCAGTAACACCAGGCTGCTGTTGCGCTCACAGCCAACCCCCAGCCACAGCAGCGGCGGATGCCAGCGGCAGCCAGGGCCGCGTCGACTGCCAATGATCAGATCAGCCGTGTCTGCTTCGCTCTCTTGCCGCACGGAGCTGTTGTCCAGCAGCAGCCTGCCCGCTTCCGGCTGCCCAGCCTGTTGGCGCAACGTCAGCGGCAGCTCCCGCGCTGCTTGATGCATCAGTTGATCCCAGGGGCCGCTGCCACGGCGCCAGCCCCAACCCCGGCCAAAGCTGTCGAGGGGGATGCGCTGCTGGGTGGCGCTGAAGCCGCTGAGCACCACGTCGGCCTGCAGCAGTGGGGCCAGCGTTGCGGCGTAGCGCTCACCACCACCTTGATGGCTGCTCAGTAACGGCACCAACCGTTGGCCGCCATCGGCCAGCAGCAGCACCGCTGGATCGATGCCTTTGTGGTCCAGTAATGGCGCGATCAGTCGCACCAACGCGCCCGCTGCCAGGGCACCCACCACCAGGTCCAGCTCCTGCCAGTGCTGGGCCAACAGGGTCTGCACGCCTTCGCGCTGATGCAACAGCTCAGGGCGCTGGGGATCCAGCAGTGCGGCCGGTACGGCGATGGCATCAAGTTCACCTGCCTGAAGCAGCGGCTCCAGTTGCTGCAAGCCCGGCTTCGAGGCGCAGAGGCCCAAGCGTTTCAAGAAGGGATCTCCGTGGTGGGTGGTTCAGCTGGTGCTTGTGGTGTCGTTGCGTCTGAGTCCATCGGCTCGATCGCGTCGTCTTGCCCCTGGTCGGCGCTCATTGCGATGGCGTCATCCGCTGCATCGCTCTCAGCGACTTCATCACCTGGCGGCTCAACGCTGCCTGTGCTGGGATCCTGATCCATGGGCGGCTCCCCCTCAGGTCCCTCGTTCACGGCAGCGGCGTCTTCGCTGATGGTCGGCTCGCTTTGGACGGCCTCCACGGGCTCAGGTGTTTCTGCTGGTTCGGGCTCCGGCTCAGGCTCCGCTTCGAGAGGCAACGCGGCGGGATCCGTCAGTTCCAGCAGCTCCCGCTCATTCAGTTGGTTGTTCAGCCAGGCCGGCATGCCGTTGCGCCCAGGGGCAATGTTCAGCCGCTCCACCCGGCTGTTGAACGGTGCCCCCAGGGGCTGGCCATCGCCGTCCATCAACTCCAGCAGGGCGTAGTGCTCCCCTGCCGGAAGGTTGGAGAGCCACAGCGGTTGCGCTTTCTCCAGCACCACACTGGTTCCCTCCAGGCTGAGGCGCAGTCGCCATTGGGCATCTCCCGGGCGCAGGTTCTGCAGCGGTGCATTCAGCAGCAGCCAGTTGATGGGGATTGGGGCGCTGCTGTTCAGGTTGGGGGCTGAAACGGTGATCAATTGGGGGGCATCAGGAGCTGGGAGGGCTCCTGGATTGCGCAGTCCCTGGTGCACCTGCCAGGTGAGCCGGGCTTCACGGTTGCTGGCCGCTTCCCCCCAGGGCAGGGCCGCATAGGCCACCAATCGGTGGCTGCCGGCACTGAGGGGGGGCATGTCCAGTTCCAGCACCCCATCAGCGTTGGCCTGGAACAGGCGCTGTGGTTCCTCCTGATCGAGTTGCACCACCACATGGGGGCCTGCACCCAGAGCTTCATTGAATTGGATGGGCCAGTCCTGCAGCTTTAAGCGCAGGGTCCAGCCCTCAGGTTTGAGCACGGCATCAGCGGCTGGTGACAGCAGTTCAAGGCTGGGCTGGCGCGTGCTCAAGGCCAGGCTGAGCTGCTGGGCTGCCCCTGGTGGAGCCACCTCCTGCAGGGCTGAACTGCTCGCTCGAGGCCTCGCATTGGGGGCGCTACTGCGGTTCCAGAAGGCGGCGCTGGCCGGTTCGGCGGCGGCCAGCAGCAAGGTGAGACTCATTCCCAGGGCCAGCGCGAAGGCTGTCGCACGCCGGAGAAGGGGCTGGAGCATGACGTGCCCGAGACGGCGCAGATCATCATCCAGTGAAGCGCATGCATTGCATCGCAAGACGCTGATTTGTCAAGTCTTAAGTGTTAACAAGATCCTTGAATCAGCTCTTCTTCGATGTCAGGAAGTTAGCTGTAAAGCCCAGTGCTGGACAGGGATTTGAACCTTTGTAACTGCCCCCGGAGAGCGTAAAACCTGGCCTCTATACTCCCTCCAGCGGTCCCCCTAGCTGGGGTCCGCGGTCCAGTGCTGACAAGGCTTTTGCCCTGTTGGTGACGGGCCATGTGCCCCAGCGGTCCCCGGTGAAGCCCCTTGGCTGAGCCGCAGACCACGACCCAAACCCTCGAGGAACGTCTCGATGACCATCAGCCCACCAGAACGTGGGAGCAAGGCCAAGGTCTCGGTTGATCGGAACCCCGTGCCCGTCGATTTCGACGTGCTCGGCAAGCCCGG
>JAYKHZ010000102.1:0-3964 GCA_035286165.1 Synechococcus sp. | reverse complement strand
GTATCGCACGATTGGCGTTGGTCGGTGGCGTCGTGCGCGATCAGCTGCTGCATCAGCGCTGTGGTCGAGCCTGGTCGGGTGTGCCCGATCTGGACTGGGTGGTGGAGGGAGATGCCGCTGCGCTTGTCGCGGAATTGATTCGCCAGGTCGGTTCTGAACGCATCACCGATGTTCAGGAGCATGGGGCTTTCGGCACAGTGGCTTTTCAGTTGGATGGAATTCCACTCGATCTGGCGACGGCGCGACAGGAGCACTACCCCGCCCTTGCTGAGAATCCCGTGGTGCAAGCGGGCACCCTCCAAGCTGACCTTGCACGACGCGATTTCACGGTCAATGCCATGGCCCTCGATATGGTGGGCAATGAGTTGATCGATCTCCACCATGGTCAGGAGGATCTCGCAGCCGGACAGTTGCGGTTTCTGCATGGCGGAAGCGTTCAGGACGACCCCACCCGGGTGATTCGCGCTGCCCGCTATGCCGCTCGGCTTGGGTTCCAACTTGCTCAGGAGAGCAGCGAGCAGATTCGCCTCACCATTGATCAGTGGCCCTGGGCCTGGCGTCAGGGAGATCCCGCTGCTGCGGCACCGCCTGCCCTGGCAACACGACTGCGGATGGAGTTAGAGCGGCTGCTGGAACGGGAACCCTGGCCGCAGGCGCTGGATCTGTTGGACCAGTGGCAGGCAATGCCGTTGTTGGACCGCCAACTTCAGAACGATTCAAGGCGCACGCAGCGGCTGCGCTGGTCCCGACGGCTGGGCCTTCCCCTGATGCCTGCTCTTCTGTTGGGAGCAGCGGACCCTGTTGCAGTCGCGCAACGGTTGCAGATTCCTGGCAAGCAACAGCAATGGCTGCAGCAGTGCGGGGCCCTCTGCGACTGGTTGGTAGATGATCCTCCTCCCTTGGAGGCTCCTCCGTCGATGTGGTCGTCGTCCCTCGAGCAACAGGGTTGTTCGCCGGAGGCGGTGGCCCTTGCGGTGACCCTCCGTCCTCCGCAATGGAAATGCCTGCTGCGCTGGTGGGGCCGCTGGCGCTGGATTCAGGCGCAGCAAACGGCGCGTGACCTGATCGCCGCGGGATGGCAGCCGGGGCCGGCGATCGGTGTGGAGTTGCGCCGGCAGCGCAGTGAAGCTCAAGACCGAAGCCGATGAAACGTATATGGGGCTTTTTGGTGATGGTTCTTTGCTTGGCCTTTGCCGTACGCACTTTGCTCTTGATCGATGCCACGGCGCTGTGGAGCGATGAGCTTTACAGCGTGGGCAAGAGTTTTCAGTCCAGCTTCACGAGCATGTTGGCGATGCTGCGAGAGGACACCCATCCTCCTGCTTACTACGCCCTGCTCTGGCTCTGGGGGCATGTGGTCGGTCAAAGCCCTATTGGCCTGCGCTCCCTGTCTTGGCTGGCGTATTTCGCCGGTGGCATGGTGATGGTCCGTCAGGCGATGGCGCTCGGCCCTTTAGATGCCAGGGTCAATGTGGGCATGGTTGCAGCGCTCTTGGCCTTTTGCAGTCCTTATCCGATCCGTTTTGCGATCGAGGGCAAGAGCTACGCCCTTTTGGTTTTGCTGGTGGCCTTGGCCTGGTGGTGGCGTCGTTCATCCCACCTCATCGGTTACGGCGTGATGGCCGGGCTTGCCGGAATGACTCACTTCTATGGATTGTTTCTGGTGTTGGCGGCAGCGGCTTGGGATGGTTGGCGCCGCCGCTGGAGCTTTTCTGCCGCCGCGCTGATCGGAGCCCTTCCGGCCTTGGCCTGGATCGTGTACGCCGCCAACTATCTATTCAGCTCCAGGGCGGCCAGCTGGATTGGTCCCCCGGATTACGCCCTGTTGGAGGAGACCCTGGCCCGGGGGCTTGGGCTATGGCCGCTGCCCAAGTTGGGATTGATTCTGCTGTTGCTGGTGGTGTTAAGGCGTTGGGGAGGGCTGCATCGGTTGTCTTGGCCTGAGCCTGGTGTCCTGGACCGAAGCGGCTTGATTCCGTCCCTGTTGATGGTGTTGGGAGTTGTGGTTGTGTCGTTCGTGAAGCCGATGGCCTTCAGCCGTTATTTCGTGGTGCTGGTGCCGGCTGTGCTTCCTGTTCTGGCGGTTCAGTTCGGTGCTCTGAACCTCAATCGCCTTGGCCGCGGCTGTGCAGTTGGGGTGCTGGGCGTGTTGTTGGCCAGTTGGTGGGGGCCGGGTTTTGCCGAACTGGATCCTGCTTTGGGGGGAGTGCGTGAACAGGATCAGTTCCGTCTGATCAGCCAGCGCACCGGTGGCCTCGGCGAGCGTTATGGTCCGCGGGCTCGCTTGCTCAATCTCAGCGATCAAATGGAAGTTGCCATGGGTCGGATCCCGTCGGATCCCGTTCCCTGGGGTGATGCCGACGATCTGGAGAGACGTCTGGCCGCACCGCCCTTGCCATCGGAGCTCTGGCTGGCCAGCAGTGGACCTCCATCGGCCATGGAGCGCAAGCTCAAACCCTTGCAATCACAAGTTGTGCAGGCGGGTTACCACTGTGAACAACGTGCGAGCGACCTCAGTGATGCGCGGCTGTTGCGTTGCCGATATGAAGCCATGGGCCGTTCCGAGTGAGTTGAGCGGCGGCTTCGCTGGTGCAGGCCAGCAGCAAGGGGCCACAGGTTTGTGGGTCCACCAGCAGTTCGAGCAAAGCCGGGGACGTGTGGCCTCTGAGCTGAACCGGGCCTTCGAGCCACCGCCAGGCAGCACGGTTGGAGGGTGCCAGCGTGCTGGAGATGCCGCGTTCGAACAGCTCAAGTGCACCGGGGTATGTCGGGATGGCAGAACTCTCCAGTTCGATGGTCAGTCCTGGACTGTTCTGGAGCATTTCGCCCAGATGCCCAAGCAGGCCGAAACCGGTGATGTCGGTGCAGGCGTGAATGCCCCCGCGGATCGGCTCGATCTGGTCAAGCAGCGTGTGCTGGCTGCAGGCCATGGTCTGAAGTGCAGTATCCAGATCAGCCGCCCTGGTGGCGCCACTCATGGCCCCTGCAAACAGCACCCCGGTGCCCAGGGGGCGACTGATCAGCAGGGCATCTCCTGGGTGCAGTCCTGTTTTCAGCCAGGGCGATTGGGGGCTGTTGCCGTTCACCGTGAGGGTGATCTGCACCCCGAGGCTGGTCGGCAGCGGTGAGGCGCTGCGGGATTCCATCGTGTGTCCACCGATCAGCTCGGCGCACTGTTCATCCAGAACCGAGCGGATTCCAGCCAGGGTCTGCACCAGCAGCTCCTGCTGTTCGTCGGCTGAAACCATCGGCAGCGTGATCGTTGCCATGGCGCTGGAGACCGGAGCACCGCAGGCCCAGAGATCAGAGCAGGCGTGCAGGGCCGTCAGACGGCCGTTGAGCCAGGGGTCACTCACCAGGGCTGGAAAGCCATCCGTGCTCTGCAGGAGTCCTGGATGCCCAGCGAGATGGGCAGCGTCTTCGGGCTGTCCGCCAAGCCCCACCCTCTCCAGTGCTGCTGCCAGGGGTTGGGCCGGCAACTTAGCCGCGCAGCCCCGGCAGGCCATCGGTGCTGCATCGGCCATCGCTGCTGGATGCCGAAAGCCAGCCATGAAAGCGCGATCGATGCGTTGCTTCAGGTGCCAGAGCAGTGGAGAAGGCCCCACCCGCCAGCGCCCCCAGCGCGCCCAGGCAGCATCCCGATGGCCGCCGATGAGCTGCAGTGCCTGCTGCTGAGGATGCCAGGGCCGCAGGGGGCTCCCCTGGCAGGCCGCTTCCAGATTGATGGCCAAGGGGCCTCCGGCGCGCACCGCCCACACCCCAGACGCCGGCCGGGGTGAAGCGCTGATCACGGCACAGTCGCCGCTGGCGAACAAGCATGGATGGCCTTCGACCCTGAGGTGGCGATCGGTGCGGATCCGGCCATCGGGATCCAGCGGTAGGCCGGTGGTTGAGAGCCAGGCGGGCCCCTGGCTCCCCGTGCAGAGCAGGCTGGGGCCGGTGTGGTCGCCGTTGTCGTCGGTCA
>JAYKHZ010000101.1:0-4942 GCA_035286165.1 Synechococcus sp. | reverse complement strand
CTGACAAATTTGGGCGCCGTTCTTCTCATTCGATGGCCGATTCGCTGACCGTCAAACGCAACATCACCGTTCAGGCCGTTGTGACCCCGCTGTGGAAGGAGGAGGCCGAGCGCGAGACCAGCCAGGCCATCACCACCTCCGACCAGCAGCTGGCTCAGCTGGAGCAGGAAGGACAGCAGGTGATCGAGGAAATCCGCCGTCAGAGCGCTAACCCCCTCGATCCCCGCGTTCAAGAGCAGGTGGCCGGTGTGCAACAGCAGGTGGCTGCCAAGCGCGCTGAGCTCGAAGAGCAGAAGCGCAACCTGCTGGAGCAGCAAAAGGCCATCGCCGCCTTGGAAATGGACGCCATCGTTGAGCAGGGCCAGATCGAGAGCACCTGCACCGTTGCTGTGGGCGAGAACCTCGTGCAGAAGCTGCAGGCTTCGATCGTGGTGAAGGATGGGGTGGTGCAATCCATCCGCGAAGGCGCCTGAGGCCTGATGGGGCCCGGGGATAAGATCCCCGGACCCTTGTACAGAAGCGGCTGATGGCGACCTTCGAGATCTTCATGCCGGCCCTCAGTTCCACCATGACTGAGGGGAAGATCGTCGAGTGGCTCAAGCAGCCCGGAGATCGAGTCGAACGCGGCGAGTCCGTGCTGGTGGTGGAGTCTGATAAAGCCGATATGGACGTGGAGTCCTTTGAGGCTGGATTCCTTGGCGCTGTGTTGCTGCCCGCCGGAGGAACGGCGCCTGTTGGCGAAACCATCGGCCTGGTGGTGGAAACCGAGGCTGAACTGGCTGAGCTCAAGGCCAATGGTCCGGCCGCTGCGGCAGCACCTGCAGCTGCTCCTGCCTCAGCCCCCGCACCGGCAGCCGAAGCTGCTCCCACCCCTGCCCCTGCACCGGTGGCCGCCGCCCCTGCCCACGTTGCCGCGGCTCCTGCCGCAGTGGCTGCTCCTTCCAGCAACGGTGGCCGCGTGGTGGCAAGCCCCCGCGCCAAGAAACTGGCCAAGCAATTGGGCGTGAAGCTGGAGGGCTTGCTCGGCAGCGGCCCCCACGGCCGTTTGGTGGCTGCTGATGTGGAGCGCGCTGCTGGCCGCACCCCCAGCGCCCCGGCTGCTGCTCAAGCCAAGGCCGCGGCTGCCGCACCTGCAGCGGCGGCTGCACCCGCACCGCTGCCGGCAGCGGTGGCCCCTCCGGTGGCCCCTGGCGAAACCATGCCGTTCACCACCCTGCAGCAGGCGGTGAATCGCAACATGGTGGCGAGCCTGGCGGTGCCCACCTTCCAGGTGGGGTACACCATCAGCACCAACAAGCTGGATGCTTTCTACAAGCAGGTGAAGCCCAAGGGCGTCACCATGACGGCCCTGTTGGCCAAGGCTGTGGCTGTGGCTCTGGCCCGCCACCCTCGGGTGAATGCGGCCTACAGCGATGCCGGCATCGTGTTCCCCGCTGGCATCAACGTGGCTGTGGCCGTTGCCATGGAAGACGGTGGTTTGGTGACCCCGGTGCTGGCTCAGGCCGACCGCAACGATCTCTACAGCCTCTCCCGTGGCTGGGCTGATCTGGTGGCCCGCGCCCGCAGCAAGCAGCTCAAGCCTGAGGAATACACCACCGGCACCTTCACCCTCTCCAACCTGGGCATGTTCGGGGTGGATCGCTTCAGCGCGATCCTGCCCCCAGGCACCGGCGCGATCTTGGCTGTGGGTGCCTCCCGCAATGTGGTGGCCGCCAATGGCGATGGATCCATCGCCGTGAAGCGCCAGATGCAGGTGAATCTCACCGCTGATCACCGCGTGATCTACGGCGCTGATGCGGCTGGTTTCCTCAAGGATCTGGCCCAGATCATCGAAACTCAACCCGAAAGTCTGGCGCTCTGAGGCTGCCAATCCGCTGCCGTCTGCGCACGCTGAGGAGGTGAGTGCAGCGGCAATGCGGTGAGCCTGGCATCCCGTTTTCTTGGTGAGCCCCTGGCGAGGGCCGCTGCGGCGAGCGAGCGCTTGCCCAACATCCAGGCCCTGCCGATCCTGTCGTCGGATGCCATCTCCTCGGTGGCTTATGCCACCGAGGCCATGTTGGGGGTGCTGGTGCTCGCTGGTGGCTCGGCCCTGGCCCTGTCGCTGCCGATCACCCTGGCGATCGTTGCCCTGATCGCCATCGTGGTGCTCTCCTATCGCCAGGCGATCGCCGCGTATCCCAATGGCGGTGGCTCCTATGTGGTGGCGCGCGACAACCTTGGCTCCACCCTGGGCCTGGTCGCCGCCGCGGCGCTGCTGATCGATTACACCCTCACGGCCGCGGTGAGCCTGATGGCAGGCACCCAGGCTCTCAGCTCGCTGGTGCCAGCGCTGATCCCCCATGAGGTGTCGTTCTCGCTGCTGCTGCTGGCCCTGGTGGGTTGGGCCAACCTGCGGGGTTTAAAGGAGGCCGGTCGCCTGTTTGCGATTCCCACCTACGCCTTTGTGGCGATGGTGGTGTTGCTGGCGCTGGCCGGTTTGAAGGATTTGAGCTTTCACCATGGGTTTGTGCCCGATGCGCCGCCGGCGGTGCAGGCGGTGGCGCCCTTGGGCTTGTTTTTGATCCTGCGGGCCTTCAGCTCGGGCTGTTCGGCGATGACGGGCATCGAGGCGATTGCCAATGGGGTGAAGGTGTTCCGCGAGCCCGCACCTCGCAATGCGCGCTTCACCCTCTTGGTGATGGGGGTGCTGCTGGCGTTGATGTTTCTCGCCATCAGCGGGCTGGCCTTCATGTATGGCATCGCTCCGAATGCCGATGTCACGGTGATTGCCCAGATCGGTGCCCGGGTGTTTGGACCCGGCAGCGTGCTGCTCTGGGCGCTGCAGATCTCCACACTGCTGATCCTGGTGCTGGCGGCAAACACCGCTTTTGCCGGCTTCCCTGTGCTGGCGGCCATGCTCGCCAACGATCGCTGTTTGCCGCTGCAGATGCGCTGGCTTGGCGATCGCCTGGTGTATCAGAACGGCATTGGGGTTCTGCTGGCGGTCACGGCGTTGATCATCGTGATCTGCCGCGGTGACACCACCGTGGCGGTGAATCTCTATGCCCTGGGGGTGTTCACCGCGTTCACCCTCTCGCAGCTGGGCCTGGTGCGGCGCTGGTGGCGGCAGCGGGGCAAGGCCTGGCTCGGGCGCATGGCCATGAATGCCCTGGGTTCGTTGGCCACCTTTGCCGTGCTGGTGGTGATCGTGGTGAGCAAGTTCGGGGAGGGGGCCTGGACTGTGGTGATCGCGATTCCGCTGTTGGTGTGGGCTTTGTTGCGGATCCGGCGGCGCTACCGCAGCGTGTATCGAGCCCTGCTTCCAGCCGAGCCGCTGCCTCCCTTGCGCCTGGTGCAGCGGCAGCCGCCGATCGCCAACCACTGCGTGGTGTACGGCTCTTCCCTGTTGAATCCCTTGCTGCAGGCTGTGCGCTACGCCTGCACCATCGCTGATTCGGTGGATGTGGTGATGGTGATGGAGGATCCGGCCGATGAGCCGCAGCTGCGCCAGCGTTGGCGGGAGCTGGTGGGGGAGCACTTGCCCCAGCGGTTGCAGCTGGTGCTGCTGGAGAGCCCCTACAGCTCCTTGATCGAGCCCTTCTGCGATTACGTGATCAGCCTTGAAGGGGTGCACCGGGAGCGCACCACCACGGTGGTGATGCCGATGGTGATTCCCCGTGATCGCCTCGATCGCTTGCTGCTCAACCAACGGGTGATGAGCCTTTACCGGATGTTGTCCCAGGACCACAGCCGGGTGTTCAGCATCGTGCGCACCTTCATCGGTTAGGAGGGTTTTTGGTAGCTAAAGCCGTTCTTGCTTGACCCGCGCGACTCGCTGCTGAGTTCCTACGACTATGTGCTGCCGGAGGCCTGCATCGCCCAGCGCCCGGTGGAGCCGCGCCATGCCGCTCGGCTGCTGATGGTGGAGCCCGAAACCGGCTGCCGCGACCGGCAGGTGTGGGATCTGCTCGAGGAGCTTCAGCGCGGCGATCTGCTGGTGGTCAATGACACCCGGGTGTTGCGGGCGCGTCTGCAGGTGCGCCGCGCCGGAGGCGGGCTGGGCGAGCTGCTGGTGCTCGAGCCCCAAGGTCAGGGCCAGTGGCTGTGTTTGGCGCGCCCCGCCAAGCGGCTCAGGCCTGGCGACAGCATCACCTTGGTGGCCGATGGGGAGCCCGATCTGCCGCTGCAGGTGCTGGCGGTGGAGGAAAGCAGCGGCGGCCGGCTGATTCAGTTCCCGCCGGAGTGCATCGATGCCGCCAGCCTGGAGCCGTTGCTGTTGCGCTACGGCGTGATGCCGCTGCCGCCCTACATCCACCAGCACGAGGAATCCGATAACGCCCGCTACCAAACCTGCTTTGCCTCCAAGCCCGGCGCGGTGGCTGCCCCCACCGCTGGGCTCCATCTCAGTGAGGATTTACTGGTGGCCTTGGCGCAGAAAGGCATCGAGCGGGCCAGCGTCACTCTGCATGTGGGCCTGGGCACCTTCCGGCCGGTGGAAACCGAGGACCTCACCCAGCTGGAGCTGCACAGCGAATGGGTGGAGGTGAGTGAGGCGTTGGTGCAAGCCGTTGCTGCTTGCCGCAAGCGCGGCGGGCGGGTGATTGCCGTGGGCACCACCAGCGTGCGCAGCCTTGAAGGGGTGGCGGCGCTCCATGGCGGAGAGCTGCAGCCCTTCCGCGGTCCGGTCAATTTGGTGATTCAGCCGGGTTTTCGTTTTGCAGTGGTGCAGGGGCTGCTCACCAATTTCCACCTGCCCAAAAGCTCGCTGTTGCTGCTGGTGAGTGCCTTGATCGGCCGCGAGCGCCTGCTGCAGCTGTACCAGCACGCGATCACAGCGGGCTATCGGTTTTATTCCTATGGCGATGCCATGTGGATTCCGCCGGGTTGCAGCTGCCCCTGACACAGCCGGGCTGAAAGGTTCTGCGCCAAATGCGCCGAGTGTGGGTTTCCCTTATGGCTACGT
>JAYKHZ010000100.1:0-5305 GCA_035286165.1 Synechococcus sp. | reverse complement strand
AAGGGGGATTCCGGGTCAAACGGAACGGTGTTCTTGTTGGCGGTGATGTTGACAGCACTGACCAGCATGTCGGCCACCTTGCCGGTCATGCCAATGCCGCGCAGATCGAGCAGCACCACGTGGTTGTCGGTGCCACCGCTCACCACGGCAATGCCCCGCTCCTGAATGCGAGTGGCCAGGGCCTGGGCATTGGCCACCACCTGGCGGCTGTAGCTGCTGAATTCGGGTTGCAACGCTTCACCGAAGGCCACGGCCTTGGCGGCGATCACATGCTCCAGAGGCCCCCCCTGACTGCCGGGGAACACGGCCTTGTCGAATTGCTTGGCGAAATCAGCGTCGTTGCAGAGGATCAGTCCGCCGCGAGGACCGCGCAGGGTCTTGTGGGTGGTGGTGGTGACCACATGGCAGTGGGGGACCGGATTCGGGTGCACCCCGGCAGCCACAAGGCCGGCGATGTGGGCCATGTCGGCCAGCAGATAGGCCCCCACTTCATCGGCAATGGCCCGGAAGCCAGCGAAGTCGATGGTGCGTGGGTAGGCCGAGTAGCCGCAGACGATCAGCTTGGGCTTGTGCTCGTGGGCCAGCTTGCGGACCGTGTCGAGATTGAGTTGCTGGGTGTCGGGGTCCACGCCGTAGCTCACGGCCTTGAACCACTTGCCGCTCACGTTCACCGGTGAACCGTGGGTGAGGTGCCCGCCATGGGAGAGATCCATGCCCAGGATCGTGTCGCCGGGCTTGAGCAGGGCAAGAAACACGGCGAAGTTGGCCTGGGCGCCACTGTGGGGCTGCACATTGGCCCAGGCAGCTCCGAAGAGTTGTTTGGCCCTCTCGATGGCCAGCTCCTCGATCGCGTCCACGTGCTCGCAACCGCCGTAGTAGCGACGGTTGGGCAGGCCTTCGGCGTACTTATTGGTCAGCACCGAACCCTGGGCCGCCATCACCGCCGGTGAGGTGAAGTTCTCGCTGGCGATCAGCTCCAGATGGGTCTGCTGACGCTCCAGCTCACGGTTGATCAGGCCCGCCACCTGGGGGTCCCCCTGCAGCAGGGCCTGGGGTGCGGTCATCGAGGGCTCTGTCACGATCGGCGGCGCGCGGTGAGGTGTTGTCACCAATCGTAGGAACCGGTCTGTCGCCGCTTGCCAAATAAAAAAACCGCCCCTGTGAGGAGGCGGTTTGGTTTGTGAAGCGCGCCTGGAGAGATTCGAACTCCCGACCCTCTGATCCGTAGTCAGATGCTCTAATCCGCTGAGCTACAAGCGCTTGGCACCAGGACATTGTGCCCACCTCGGGGTCCCTTCCGTCAAGCAACTCGTGGCTGGGGGTGTGGCTGAGCAGAATCAACGCAGCTGATGCGCCGGCTCATGCCGCTTGTGATCACCCGGCCCCCGAATCCCGAGGACCCTGATTACCAGCACCTCGAACGCCTGATCAATCTGGCGGTGCACGGCGCAGCCTTTGCGGCGTTCAACAGCGGCCTCTGGGTCTGGCGGGGCTTACACCCTGGGTTCTTCCCGCAGCTGAGCTGGCTCACGCCCGCCTGGGCCCTGCTCTGGACGCTGCATCTGTTGTGGGTCCTGCGCTTGCGTCCGGCTGCTGCCTCTCAGGACAGCTAGACCAAGGTCATCTGGATCCGTTCCCATGACGCTTTCCCCCGCGCAGCTTGAGGAGCTCAGCCAGGCTCTGGCTGATCGGATTTATCTCCAGGTGGCGGGTTGGAATCTGTATTTGGGCGATGCCAAGTTGGCTCGCCCGCTGGCTGAGGAGTTGGCCGCTGTGTTGGACCAGGGAGCAGCGGCGGCTGTGCGTCAGGCCCTCGAGCGCTTGCAGGTGCCTTTGGGGGGCGGGAGCACGCGCCTGCCGATTGCCCGTTTGATCCCGCCTGGTCAGCTGGTGGATCTTGAGGAGATCGTGGAATCGATGGATTCCTGAAGCCCACTGGCGGTCGCGGCGATACTGGGGCTCGATCGCTGGCGGTGGATGCTTGTCATTGAAGTGACCAACGCCCGTGAGGTGGTGCGCCAGCGGGTGGGTCGTCTGGGGGAACGCCTGATTGGCACGGTGGTGGATGCCGAAGCCCAGGTGGAGAAGGCTCTGTTGCAGGAGCTTGAAACCGCTTTCCGCGAGTTCGGCATCAAGGCGCGCATCTTTTCCGTGGATGGCCCCCAGATGATTGGCCGCAGCCATCTGGAGCTGCCGGTTCATGTGCGCGATCAGCGCATGGTGGATTGAAGTCTCAGCAGCGCTAGCCCTTCAAACAGCAGTTAAAATGGCAGCTTGGCCCGCAGCTGCCGGCCCAGTTGCTGTGCCTCCGGCACCCCCATGGCAGAGCCCAGCAACCCATAGATGACGGCGCCAGCTGCGCCGCAGAGTCCCACCTGCAAACTGAAGCCAAGCAGTCCAGCTGGCCACTGAATGCCCGTGGCCAGGCCCCAGGCCAGCAGTGATCCCAGGACGGCGGCCAAGCCCAATTGCAGGCTGTCGCTGCTCCAGCGAGCCAGGGGCAAGGGCCCCAGCTGTTGTTGCAGGGCCAGAACCAGTAGGAGGCAGCTCACCAGATTCACCCCCACGGTGGCCAGCACCAGACCGGGTGCGCCGCAGTTCAGTGCCGGCAGCAGCAATCCGTTGGGGGTGGGTCCGCCCACCAGCAGCCAGTCGAACATCACATTCAGGCCGATGCCCGCCATCGAAATACGGAACGGGGTTTGGCCATCCCCCAGTGCGTAGAACACCCGCACCAGCACATCTCGGGCCAGATACACCGGCATACCCAGGCCGTAGGCCATCAGCAGCCCCACCACCAGCTGGGCCGCGTTGGGATCAAAGCTGCCCCGTTCGTACACCAGCGTCACGATGGGCGCCGCCAGGGCGATCATCAATCCCCCCAGCGGCAGCATGCTGGCGTTGCTGAGCATCAGCCCCTGGCGGATGCGGTTGATCAGCTCAGGGCGTTGGTCAGCGTTGCTGAGCCGTGCAAACACCGGCAGCAGCGGCACCAGCAGCATGTTCGAGAGGATGCCGAGGGGGGTCTGCACCAGCAGGCCTGCATAGCTGAGGCCGGCGGCAGCTCCGGCGATGCCACTGGCGAAAAACAGATCGGTGTTCACATTGATCTGCAGCATTCCCGAGGAGAGGGTGGCCGGGGCCATCACCCGCAGCACCTCCCGAACCCCTTGCTGGCGCCAGGCAAAGCTGAGCCGCAGTTGGCCCAGGTCCTGGCGAGCGAGGGCCGGCAACTGCACCAGCCACTGCAGCACGGCTCCCGCCAGGGTGCTGAGGGCCAGCACGGCTCCCCCCGCCAGGGCCCAGCTGGCGTTGCCGATGGCACTGCCTGCCTGCAGCCACAACAAGCCAAGGCCCACCAGCACGGCCAAACTCGAGAGCAGTGGACTGATGGCCGGCAGCCAATACACATCCGCTGCGTTGAGGGCTCCAAAGCCAAGGCCGATCAGGCCGGCCAAGAGGGCCATCGGTGCCATCAGCCGCAACTGCAGGGCGGCCAGCTGGTGAATCTCGGGATCAAGCCCAGGACCCACCAGGGTGATCAAGGGATCGGCCAGCAGCACCATCAACACGGTGAGCACGAGCAGGCCTGTCCCCAGCAGGGTGTTGATGGCAGCCAGCAGCCGGGCGCTGTCCTGGCGATCCCGCTTGGCCATCACGCTGACCATGGCGCTGTGGAATGGCCCGTTGATCCCCCCCAGCAGGATCAACAGAAAGCCCGGCAGCACGTAGGCGTAGTTGAAGGCGTCATAGGCCGCGCCCACACCGAAGGCGGCTGCAATCGCTTGCTGACGCAGCAGGCCGGCCACCTTGCTCAAGGCGGTGGCCAGGGCCACGAGGAGGGCGATGCTGCGCAGGCTGCGGGTGCCGCTGCTCGCGTCTGGGGCCATGGGTGCGGCGCGGGAGGGCTGAATTGTGGGCGACCAGGACGTCGTTGATCGGTCACCATGGCCCGGTCCCCGGCCTGCCCTGATGGCTCCCATTGAAGTGATGCGCTTTGAGCCCCTTCAGGAGGGGGTGCTGCAGCGGCGCTGGAAACGGTTTCTGGCGGAGGTGGAACTGGCCGATGGCCAGCTGGTCACAGCCCATTGCGCCAACACCGGCCCGATGGTGGGTGTGCTGGAGCCGGGACAGCGGGTGCGGCTGCGCCATGACCCCTCCCCCAAGCGCAAGCTGGCCTACACCTGGGAGCAGGCTGAAGTGCAGGCCGCAGGGGGTGGGCGTTGTTGGGCCGGGGTGAACACGGCGCTGCCCAACCGATTGCTGCGGGCCACCATTGAGATGGGCCTGTTGGAGCCATGGCTGGGGCCGGTGGCTGCCATCAAGGCAGAGGTGCCCTACGGCCGCGATCGCCGCAGTCGCATTGATCTGCTGCTCACCACTGCCGAGGCCGCCACCGATCCACGCCCGATCTACGTGGAGATCAAGAACACCACCTGGAGCAATGGCCCCCTGGCGCTCTTCCCCGACACGGTGACCACGCGGGGACAGAAGCACGTGGAGGAACTTGCTGATGTGGTGGCCCAGGGCGGACGCGCTGTGCTGTTGCCCTGTGTGAGCCGCGCCGATGTGGAGCGCTTTGCCCCAGGGGACAGCGCCGACCCCCGCTATGGAGAGTTATTCCGTCAAGCCATGGCGGCCGGGGTTGAGGTGCTGCCCTGCAAATTCAGTTTTATGGCTGATGCCATCAACTTTGAGGGGGTGTTGCCGGTGCAGCAGCAGGAATCCGAGTGATCACCAGACCTGCGGCTGTGGCGTCTTCACAAAGGCAAGCGCTGCAGGCTGGTTCCAGCTCCACTTCACCGCGGCTGAGCAAGTCCCAGTGCTCATCCTCAAAATGGGTTTGCAGCCAAAGCATGCCCAGCACGGAGGAGGGCATCAGGCGATCGGTTTGCCCAAGGTTGGCCAGTGTGAGATCCAACGACACAAAGCTCCTGAACCCATTGCAGGCTCAGGAGCTCAGCTGCGGAGTAACAAGGGTCACCGAACGGCGTTTTATGCCTTTGGCGCTCAGTTGCTCTGCAGCTCAGCGGCCGCGGTTGCCACGCGGCGTTGATAGGCCTGACCCCGGTAATACAGGGTTTTCGTGGCGGAGCCGGCCACTTGCTCGCGGCGCAGCGGCGCACTGAAGTGTTGTCCGCGATAGGTGTGCTCCACAGGGGAGGTGGAGGGCTGCTCGCGCTGGCTGGGGTCGTAGCTGACGCCGAGAAATTGAAGTCTGGTCATGGTGACTGGTCCAAGAAGGGGGAGTCCGCTTCAAGGGAAAGAGCGTTGCTTCGCCGTGCGGAGGGCTACTTCCAAGTAA
>JAYKHZ010000099.1:0-4323 GCA_035286165.1 Synechococcus sp. | reverse complement strand
ACAACCACGTGGTGCTGCTCGATCTGCGCGGCATTGGCATGACCGGCAAGGTGGCCGACATGCTGGTCAGTGCTGTCAACATCACCGCCAACAAGAACACCGTTCCGTTTGACCCGGAATCCCCCTTTGTGACCAGTGGCCTGCGCCTGGGGACCGCCGCCCTCACCACCAGGGGCTTCGATGAAGAGGCCTTCCGCGAAGTGGCTGATGTGATTGCCGATCGCCTGCTCAACCCCGAGGATGCAGCGGTGGAGCAGCGCTGCACAGAACGGGTTTCCAGCCTGTGCGAGCGCCATCCGCTTTATGGAGCGGCTGCCCCTGTTTTGGCCGGAAGCGTTACCTAAACTGCCAATGAACGGCTGTTCACCTTGGACACCAGCCCGCTGATCCCTGCGCTGGCCAGCCTCTTCGGAGCTGGGCTTCTGACAGCGGCAATCGTGCCGCAGGTGCTTCGGCTTGGGCTGCGCTGGGGTCTGACCGACAAGCCCGATCCCCGCAAACAGCACCTCACCCCGATGGTGCGGCTTGGCGGGGTGGGCATCGTGCTCGGCTTTTCGCTCGCTTTATTCATCACCTGGCTGGCCGGGGGCTTCGGCGTCATCCCCCCCAGCCGTGATGCCCTGATCTGGAGCAGCCTCTTTGGTTCGTTGGCCTTTTTTGCCATCGGCCTCAGTGATGACCTGCTGCAATTGCCGCCCATGCCGCGGCTGGCCCTGCAGATCGCTGTGGCCTCCGCGGTGTGGTCGCAAGGGGTGAAGATCGGCACGATCACACTGCCGTTCGACAGTGCGATTTCACTGACGCTGCCGGATTGGCTCAGCCTGATCGCCACTGTGATCTGGTTGGTGGGCATCACCAACGCCATCAACTGGCTCGATGGTCTCGATGGCCTGGCCGCTGGTGTCAGCGCCATTGCTGCGCTGGCGCTGCTCTCGGTGAGCTTCAGCCTGCACCAGCCCGGCGCCGGCCTCCTGGCCGCCGCACTATCGGGCTCCTGCCTTGGCTTCCTGCGTCACAACTTCAATCCCGCCCGCATCTTCATGGGCGATGGCGGTTCCTATTTTCTCGGCTTCAGCCTTGCGGCCATCAGCTTGATCGGTCCAGCCAAAGAGCTCACAACGGTGAGCCTGGTGCTGCCCCTGCTGATCCTCTCGCTGCCCCTGGCTGACATGTCGGCCGTGATCATGGGCCGGGTCAGCGATGGCCACTCCCCCTTCTATCCCGACCGGCGCCACCTGCATCACCGTCTGCTGCGGGCCGGCTTCAGCCATCGGCGCACGGTGCTGTTGATCTATGCCTTCACGCAATGGCTGGCAGCCCTTGCCCTGGTGGCAGCCAACGCTGAGATGCGCTTTCTCTGGCTCGCCCTCGCCACGGCCGTGCTGGTGTGGGTGGTGGTGCGCAGCAGGCGTTCCATGCAGCGTCAGATCAGCTCGCAGTCGCGCCGTCAGGCTGTGGAACTCAGCAGCGGCTCCCAACAGCAACAGCCACCCAGCAACCCCTGATGCCCTCCAACAGCGGCTGCGAAATCCTCTGCATCGGCACTGAGCTCCTGCTCGGCAACATCCTCAACGGCAATGCGCGCTGGTTGGCGGAGCAACTGGCGGTGCTGGGGTTACCCCACTACCGCCAAAGCGTGGTGGGCGATAACCCGGAGCGCCTGCGTGAGCTGGTGCTGGAGGCCTCCGAGCGCTGCAGGGTGTTGATCTGCACTGGCGGCCTGGGACCCACCCCAGACGATCTCACCACTGAAACCCTGGCCGCCAGCTTCTCAACGCCACTGGAGCTGCGGCCTGAGGTGCTGGCTGACATCAAGACCAAACTGCAGAACCGAGGGCGCCGCCCCGATGCCAGCAACGACAAACAGGCTCTGCTGCCCGTTGGCGCCAAGCTGCTGCCCAACCCCACGGGCACCGCACCGGGCATGATCTGGACCCCTCGCCCCGGCTTCACCCTGCTCACCTTCCCTGGCGTTCCTGCCGAGATGCGAGCCATGTGGGAGCAGACAGCAGCCCCCTGGCTGCAGCAACAGGGGCTGGCCAGGGGCACGTTCTGCAGCCGCCAACTGCACTTCTGGGGCATCGGTGAATCACGGCTGGCGGAACAGGTGGCACCGCTGCTGGAGCTCGGCAACCCCACCGTGGCCCCCTATGCCGGGCTTGGCGAAGTGAAACTGCGCATCACCGCCAGCGCTGAGAACGCCGCCGCCGCCAAAGCCCTGATTGCCCCGGTGGAGCAGCAGCTCAGGCAGGCCGGTGGCGACCACTGTTATGGCGCCGACGCTGACAGCCTGGCCTCAGTGGTGCTCGATGCCCTGCGCCGGCGCAACCAGACCCTGTCTGTGGCTGAAAGCTGCACCGGCGGCGGCATTGGCGCCGCCCTCACCGCCATCAGCGGCAGTTCGGATGTGCTTCTGGGGGGAGTGATCGCCTATGCCAATCGCATCAAGCAGGAGCTGCTGGGGGTGCCGGCGGAGCTGCTCGAGCAGGAGGGCGCCGTCAGCGCCGCGGTGGTGAGCGCCATGGCCAGCGGTGCCCGCCGCAGGCTGGGCAGCGACTGGGCCATTGCCGTGAGCGGCATCGCCGGCCCGGGCGGCGGCTCAGCGGAGAAACCCGTGGGGCTGGTGCACATCGCCGTGGCCGGGCCCGATGGCATCACCACCCTCGAACAGCAGTACGGAGCAAGCCGCGGCCGCGATTGGATCCGCAGCCTCACCGTGGGTGATGCCCTCAACCTGCTGCGGCTGCAACTGGCCTAAACCCGCTCGGTTTTAGGGTGCCCCCTTTGGTAGTGGATCGCACCCTTGAGCTCTGCCACCCTGTACGACAAGGTCTGGGACCTGCACCAGGTTGCTGAACTACCTGGGGGGGCCACCCAGCTGTTCATCGGTTTACACCTGATCCATGAGGTAACCAGCCCGCAAGCCTTCGCGGCACTGAAGGATCTGGGCCTCAAGGTGCGCCATCCCGAGCGCACGGTGGCCACGGTGGATCACATCGTTCCCACCACCAGCCAGGCCAGACCCTTCGCCGATCCACTGGCGGAGGAAATGCTCACCACCTTGGAGGGCAACTGCCGCGATCACGGCATCACCCTCAACGGCCTCGGCAGTGGGCGCCAGGGGATTGTGCATGTGATGGCCCCGGAACTGGGCCTGACCCAACCCGGCCTCACCGTGGCCTGCGGCGATTCCCACACCTCCACCCACGGGGCCTTTGGCGCGATCGCCTTTGGCATCGGCACCAGCCAGGTGCGTGATGTGCTCGCCAGCCAGAGCCTGGCCATGAACAAGCTCAAGGTGCGACGCATCTGGGTGGATGGCCACCTGCAAAGCGGTGTGTACGCCAAGGACTTGGTGCTGCATGTGATCCGCAGCCTCGGCGTGAAAGGTGGCGTGGGCTTTGCCTACGAATTCGCCGGACCGGCGATTGCAGCGCTCTCCATGGAAGAGCGCATGACCCTCTGCAACATGGCGATCGAGGGGGGAGCCCGGGTGGGCTATGTGAATCCCGATGCCACCACCTTTGCCTATCTCAAGGGCCGCCCCATGGCCCCAGCCGGGGAAGCGTGGGACAGGGCCGTGCAGTGGTGGAGCAGCCTGGCCAGCGGCAGCGATGCCGTGTTCGACGATGAGGTGCGCTTCGACGCCGCCGCCATCGCCCCCACCGTGACCTGGGGCATCACCCCGGGCCAGGGCATCGGTGTGGACGAAACGATTCCCAGCCTGGAGCAAACGCCCGAAGAGGATCAGGCCCTGGCCCAGGAGGCCTACCGCTACATGGACCTCAACCCCGGCCAGGCGATCGCCGGCGTGCCGGTGGATGTGTGCTTCATCGGCAGTTGCACCAACGGCCGCCTCAGCGATCTGGAGGCGGCCGCCGCCGTGGCCAAGGGGCGCCATGTGGCGTCAGGGATCAAGGCCTTCGTGGTGCCTGGCTCCGAACAGGTGGCCCGCGACGCCATGGCAGCCGGCCTTGATGCGGTGTTCCGTGAGGCCGGGTTCGAATGGCGCGAGCCTGGCTGCTCGATGTGCCTGGCCATGAATCCCGATCGGCTGGAGGGTCGCCAGATCAGCGCCAGTTCCAGCAACCGCAACTTCAAAGGCCGCCAGGGTTCCGCCTCCGGCCGCACCCTGCTGATGAGTCCTGCGATGGTGGCCGCCGCCGCCATCAACGGCTGTGTCAGCGATGTCCGCCCGCTCCTCACCGCCTGACCCATGACCGCATCCATGCCTTCCGGCCCGATCCATGCCGTGCAGGGGCGGCCAGTGGTGCTGCGCGGCAATGACATCGACACCGATCGGATCATTCCCGCCCGCTTCCT
>JAYKHZ010000098.1:0-9828 GCA_035286165.1 Synechococcus sp. | reverse complement strand
CCCCTGGCCCTCGGGCTGGCCGTGGTCACCTTTGTGGCGCTCCAGGTTGTTCATGTGCCGCTGATCACCCTGGTGCTCAGCCTTGGCCCGCTGGCAATGCTGCTCTACTGGCCCCGCTCCAAGGCCAATGGTTGATCCCACCACAGGCCTTGGCACGTTGCTGCAGGTGATCAGGACCTTCCTGCGCCTGTCCCTGTTCTCCCTTGGGGGCGGCAACACCTTGCTGGCGGAATACCAGCGCCTTGCGGTGGACAAGTTCCACTGGATCACCAGCAACCAGTTCGCTGATCTCTATGCCCTGGCCGAGGCCGCTCCCGGGCCCAGTTCCATGATCGTGGGCCTGCTGGGGCTGGGGGCTGGCTGGCACCACGGGTTGGTGTGGGGCGTGCTCTGCGGCATCAGCGCTGAGGTGTCGATTCTGCTGCCCTCCACCCTGGTGATGGTGATGGCGGCCCTCAGTTGGAATCGGCTCAAGGATTCCCCGCTGCGGGTGGCCTTTGAGCGGGGCCTGGGGCCGATCACCCTGGGCATCCTGTTTTCGGTGGGCCTCACGGTGATGCGCACCGCTGACCATGTCTGGGAGGCCTATGCGGTGTCGGTGCTGGTGTGCGCGCTGATGCTGTTCACCCGCCTATCCCCGCTGTATTTCATGCTCGTGGCCGGGGTGTTGGGGGGGCTCGGCATCATCCATCGATGAGCGGTTGTCCCAGCTGGGCCGGGCTGATTTCGATTTGATCGTCGATCAGCTGGGCCTGCTCGCTCATCCCCGCGATGGGCGGTTCTGCCGGTCCGCGCGCCACCGCATCCGCAATGCGCAGCTGCACCGGTTGCAGCTGCAGGGCCACGATGCGGGCCCGGCGAGCTCCGTTGCAGCCGGCATGGGCCAGCCCCCGCAACCGCCCCCAAATCAGCACATCGCCGCTGGCACTCACCCGGGCGCCGGGGTTCACATCGCCCAGCACCAGCACGGCCCCGTTCACCTCCAGGTGTTCACCGGCCCGCAGGGTGCCGCGGTGCACCTGCAGGGGCCTGGCTTCCAGCGGATCGGGGTGCGGCTTGCGGATGGCGTCTGCTTCAAGCAGGCGGCAGGGCCAGCCCAGGGCTGAGGCGGCCACCAGCGTGGTGGAGCAATGGCTTAGCAGCTCTTCAAGTTGCAGGCCAGCGGGCTGCAGCAGTTGACCGATCCGCTCCAGGCCGCTGAGGTTCAGGCTCCAGTGGCCGGCATCGAGCAGCAAGCTTCCCTGGGGTGGGTCGGCACCCAGGGCGTGGCGCACCAGTTCGGCCGGATCGGCGCTGGGATTGAACTCCCCCAGCTCCAAACGGTGGGGCCAGCCCGCACTCGGTGCTGGGATCAGGCGGGCAACCATGGCGGTGAGCGTGCGCGCTCAAACTAAGCGTCCTGCTTCTGTGCGCGATGGATTCCCCGGTGGCCACCGTCTTCTGTGACTTTGATGGCACCGTCACCAGTGAGGACACCTTTGATCTGGTGGCCGCTGCGGTGGCCCCTGAGCGCTGGCAGCAGATCAAGCGCCAGCTGTTCGCTTTTGAGATCAACCTGCGCCAGGGCATGGCCCTGCTGGCGGAGGTGTTAACGCCCGCTGATCTGGAGGCGATGGTGGCGCGGATGCAAGGGATTGAACCCCGCCCGCAGTTCCTGCCCTTCCTCGATGCGCTCGAGGCCGCTGGGATTCCCTTTGTGTTGGTGTCCGGTGGGCTGGTGCCGCTGGTGGAGGCGGTGCTGGGGTTGCATCGCGAGCGGTTGCACCAGCTGATTGCTGCTGATGTGAGCCCCCATCCCACCGGGCGGCTGGAGTTTCATTCCCCTTTCAGCAGCGAGGAGGAACTGGTGGCCAAGGCGCGGGTGATCGAGCACTTCGGCGCCGGCCGCAGTGTGGTGATCGGTGATTCGATCACGGATCTACGCATGGCGGAGGTGGCTGATCTGGTGTTTGCCAGGGCGCCGCTGAGCGATTGGCTCGATGAGCGGGGCATTGCTTATCACCGCTGGGAGGATTTTGGTGATGTGGCCGCTGTGCTCAGGCGGGAGGGGCTGCTGGGGGCAGTTGCCGCCTGAGTTCAAGGCTCACCTGGCGTGGATGCAGCACCCAGGCCAGTTCCTGGGCCTGGCTGAGGCTGGTCACCAGGTGAGAGGCCTGCTCCAGCGCCTGCAGCTGTTGGCCATTCCACAGCCTTAATCCCCCGATGTAGGGGGAGTAGCCGGTGCTGCGCCGTTCCCGCAGGCCGCAGCACAGATCTGGATCGAGGCCGGCGCCGCGGGCCAGCCGTTGGGCCAGGGCGAGCACCTCCAGGCGTTGGCCGCGATCCAGCTGGCGCACATCGGTGGCCTGCAGCAGATCGCGATCCAGCAGGCGGCGGCAGAGCTCCTGCAGCGGTGCCGGGCCCTCTTCGCGCCAGCGCAGCAGGTGATAACCCGTGCGCAGATCATCGTTGGCCAGATAGGTGGCGCTATCCAGGCTGCTGCTGTGCCACAACCAGCGGCTCATCACCGCATCGGCGAACAGCTCACCTTCCTTGAGCTGCCTGGCCTGCTGCACGATCTGCTGCAGCAGCCAATTGCAGACGATGTTGAGGCGGTGGTTGTACACCGAGCTGTACATCAAGGAGCGCACCACCAGGTAGTGCTCCACAGCGGTGCGGCCGCGGGGATGGATCGCCAGTGTCCCGTCGGGGGCCAGGGTCATGGCGGTGATCAGCCGGTCGAGGTCGAGCTGGCCATAACTGGTGCCTGTGCTGTAGCTGTCGCGGCGCAGGTAGTCGAGCCGGTCGCAGTCCAACTGGCTGCTCACCAGGGCCTTGGCCGCCGGGTGAGGCGCATCGCCATGCTCCAGCAAACGGGCCACAGCGGCTGCGGTACCGGGTGCCCACTGCTCCAGGGGGTCGCGCAGGTCGGCCTGCTCCTGCACCAGCCGGGCTGACCAGTGCTCGTGATGCAGGCCGAACATCTCCTCGCCGGAGTGGCTCAGGGGCGCATGGCCCACGTCGTGCAGCAGGGCGGCGCCATACACAAGCCCGCGCAGTTCGGCCAGCGCCGGTTGCAAGCGCTCGAGATGGGTGAGGGCCCGCCGCGCCAGGTGCAGCACCCCCAGAGAGTGGGTGAAGCGGCTGGATTCCGCGCCATGGAAGGTGAGGAAGGCGGGTCCGAGCTGGCGGATGCGACGCAGCCGTTGAAAGGCGGGGGCATCGATCAGCGCGATCGCCATCGCTTCAGCCGGGAGGCTGCTGTCGAGCACGATCTCCCCGTGGAGCGGATCGTGATATGACCGCCGGCTCATGCCTCCACCTGACGTTCCAGGGCCGCCGCCGCCGCCCGCAGCCAGGGGTCCTCATCGCTGCCGATCAGGCTGCCGTTGGGGCCGCTGCCCTCCAGCTCCTGGTCGGGTTGCAGGCCCACCCCTTGAATCGGATGGCCATTGGGGGTGAGGTAGCGGGCCACGGTGACCGCCAGGCCACTGCCATCGCCGAGGGGCATCAGCGTTTGGATTTCCCCTTTGCCGAAGCTGGTGCTGCCCATCAGTTGCGAGCGCCCGTTGTCCTGCAGGGCCCCGGCCAGAATCTCGCTGGCACTCGCGGTGCCCCCATTGATCAAGGTGAGCATCGGCCCCTCGTAGAGGCGCTCTGCATTGGCGGGACGCTGCTCGGCAATGCCGTTGCGATCCTGGGTTTCCACGATCACATCACCGGAGAGCAGATCGTCTGCCACGGCCAGACCAGCGGTGACCAAGCCACCGCTGTTGTTGCGCAGATCCAGCACCAGCCCCTCAATGCCCTTGGCCTCCAGATCGGCCAGGGCCTCCTGAACCGCTGCGGGCACCGGTTCACTGAATTGGTTGATGCGCAGATAGCCCAGGGTGTGATCCCCTGAGCGCAAACGCCGGCTGCGCACCGGGCGCAGGTCCACCGGGCGGCGCTCCAAATCAATGCTGCGCTCCTCGCCATCAGGGCTGGTGACCTCCAGGTGCACGGTGCTGCCGGGGGTGCCCCGCAGCAGAGCGGCACTGGCATCCAGCCCGAGCTCGGAGGTGGGCTGGCCGTTGATGCTGCGCAGGATGGTGCCATCCACCAGATCCGCCTCTGCAGCTGGTGAGTCCTCCACCGGTGCAATCACCACCACATCGGAGCTGTCCTTGGCAACGCCCAGCTGCAGCCCCACGCCACTCACTGTTCCCTTGGTGGCGGCCTCCAGCTGGCCGTAGGACTCAGGACGCAGCAGGCGGGTGTAAGGGTCGTTGATCGGCGCGAGCATCGCGTCAATGGCGTCGTAGGCATCGGCGCGGTTGTTGATCTGTTTCTCCAGGGCTTTCTGGCGCAAGCGGCGCCAGGGGATGCCCTCGAACTCGGCATCCACATAGCTTTCGTTCACCAGGCGCCACACGTCCACCACCAGGCTCTGGTCGTCGGTGAGGGCCAGGGCGGGGCTCAGCGGCGGCAGGCCGAGAAGCAGGATCAGCAGCAGGGCCAATGCGGCCCTTTCCAGCAGGCGCCAGGGGCGGAGCGGAATCACGAGGACCTCAACACTGTCGTTAGACTCTCGCCACCACCCGCTCCCGGGCAACCCATCCCCCCCGCATGGCGAACTCCTCCCCTGTCTACGACTGGTTCAACGAACGACTTGAGATCCAGGACATCGTCGACGACATCTCCTCCAAGTACGTTCCGCCCCACGTCAACATCTTCTATTGCTTGGGTGGCATCACCCTGGTGTGCTTTCTGATTCAGTTCGCCACCGGGTTTGCGATGACTTTTTACTACAAGCCCACGGTGGTTGAGGCCTACAGCTCCGTTCAGTACCTGATGACTGACGTGAGCTTTGGTTGGCTGATCCGCTCGGTGCACCGCTGGAGCGCCAGCATGATGGTGCTGATGCTCATCTTGCACGTCTTCCGCGTCTATCTGACCGGTGGTTTCAAGCGTCCCCGTGAGCTCACCTGGGTGACTGGCGTCACCATGGCTGTGATCACTGTGTCCTTCGGCGTGACCGGTTACTCCCTCCCCTGGGACCAAGTCGGTTACTGGGCCGTGAAGATCGTCTCCGGTGTGCCTGCTGCTGTGCCCGTTGTGGGCGACTTCATGGTTGAGCTGCTGCGCGGCGGCGAGAGCGTTGGCCAGTCCACCCTCACCCGCTTCTACAGCCTTCACACCTTCGTGCTGCCCTGGCTGCTGGCTGTGTTCATGCTTGCTCACTTCCTGATGATTCGTAAGCAAGGCATCTCCGGTCCCCTCTGATCAGCGATTTCGTCTTTAGTCTTCTTCTATCGATAGCCACCTTCCCTCAACTCACCTCTCATGCACGTTCTCAAGGAACCTGATCTCAGCGATCCCAAACTGCGCGCCAAACTGGCCAAGGGCATGGGTCACAACTATTACGGTGAGCCCGCCTGGCCCAACGATCTCCTCTACATCTTCCCGGTGGTGATCCTGGGCACCATCGCTTGCATGGTTGCTCTGGCCGTTCTCGATCCCGCCATGCTGGGCGACAAGGCTGATCCCTTTGCCACCCCGCTGGAGATTCTCCCCGAGTGGTATCTCTACCCGGTGTTCCAGATCCTGCGTGTGGTGCCCAACAAGCTGCTGGGTATTGCACTGCAGACCATGATTCCCCTGGGCCTGATGTTGGTGCCCTTCATCGAGAGCTTCAACAAGTTCCAGAACCCCTTCCGTCGCCCCGTGGCCATGGTTGCCTTCCTGTTTGGCACCGTTTTCACCATCTACCTGGGCATCGGTGCTTGCCTGCCGATCGACAAGTCCCTGACCCTGGGCCTGTTCTGATCAGCGAAGGCTTGATCCCAAGGTCTTCATCAAGCTCTCCCGTTCAACGGGGGGGCTTTTTTATTGCTTGTCATCGTGAAACGACAGCCGCAGGCTGCTGGTTTCATCGAGATCGAGCAATTTCACATCCTGCGGTGCTTTGCGCATCAGATGGTGCAGCAGCAGGAAGCCCACGATGGTCCAGGTCTGGTTGATGCGGGCCTGTTGCCCCACCCAGGTGCCGGTGGGGCCGTCGAAATATTCAGCCCACTGCTGGCGGGGCAGTTGATTGAGCTGCTGCCAGTAGCACTCTTCGAGCATGGTGCGGGTCTGGCCCATCAGCAGCACGTCGTCATTGGGATGCAGCCGCTGATGCATCAGCACCGCTGCCGCCATCGGCCACAGCAGGCTGGGCCAGTGGCCGCCGTTGTGATAACTCCAGGGCCAGTTCTTGGGATCCATTCCGGTGTTGGTGATCCACTCGTCCTGTTCCATCGGCGGATGGCAGATGCGCATCGGCATTTCAGCCATCAGGTGCTGACGGTTGTGAATCACCAGCCGGAACAGGGCCAGCTGCTGGGGCCCGGTGAGCAACCCAAACAGGGATCCCAACGCATTGCCCAGGCTGTAGAAGCGGAAATCAGGTCGGCCGGTGCGCATGTTGCCGATCAGGTACCCGCCGCGGTCCTCCAGCCATTCCTGCAACCAGTGGGGAATCACCTCCGGCTGCACATTGAATTCATTACGGGATTGATGCTCGCCGTATTGCTCGGTGGGCCGCCGCCGCAGCACCTGCATGGTTTTGCTGGTGACCCAGTAATGGTTCAGCAGATAGACCCGAAGATCGCGCAGCCAGGTGCGGGTGAGCTCCAGCCGCTGTTGAATCAGCGGCCCACCATGGCCTTGAGAATCCACCAGGCTCATCAGCTGGCAGCAGCTCTTGAGGCAACCGAACAGCAGCACCTCCACCTCAAGCGGTGCACCCCACACATCCATGGGGCGGTCAATCATGAAGGCGCAATCGGGCACGAACAGCACCGGCGGCTCGTAGAAACTCGGCTGCAGCACCAGATCGAGCAACAGCTGCACCGCCCGTTGCACCTTGGGGCTGGCGCCGTAGTCGCGGTCACCACTGGCGCGCACATACATCCAGCACAGCACCGGCCACCACAGCGAGGCATCCACTGAGGTGATCCGGCCGATGGAGCGCTGGCCGTAATCCGCCAGGATCTGGCCGTCCTCTTCAACAAAGCTGGTGGGAAACACGCCGCGGGTGCGGTAGGAGCGGCTCTGCAGTTCCACGCAGAGATCGAGGAAATGGCGCACGATCTCAAAGCGCCCCTGCAGCAGCAGGTAGACCATCACCGGCACGTTGTCGCGCAGGAAGATCTCGCCGTAATTCAGCTCACTGTTGTTGAGATTGCTCTCCAACGCCGCCACTGCCCCGGCCAGCTGGCCGCGCACTGGCACCAGGGTTTGCTCAAACAGGCGTTCCGCCTGTTGCACCACCTCGGCTTCGCCGGAATTGGGCCGGGTGGTGTTTTCGCCCCGGGCCCGTGCGCGCGCATTCTTGGCCATCGCGGGGAGGGCGGAGGGCTGGTCTCAAGCTAGACAGCGCTTGCTACCAATGTCAGCTCCCCGAAGTGCTGCAATTGCAGCCAATCGCTGGACAGGGTTTCCGGATTGCCGGGGCGTTGACTGCCGCACACCTGCAGGCCGGCGGTGCTGGCGGCTTCCAGTTCGCCGCTGCTGTCGCTGATGAACAGCACCGCAGCCCCTGGCAGTTGCAGATCCTCAAGCAGGGCGCGATAGCTGGCCGCCTCCCGTTTGGGGCCCAGGCGGGTGTCGTACCAGGCGCTGAACAGAGGCTGGAGATCCCCGGCTGCGGTGTGGCCGTAAAACAGCTGTTGCGCTTGCACCGATCCGGAGGAATACACCGCAAGGCGCAGCCCTAACGCGGTCCAGTGCCGCAGGGCCGGCGCCACATCCTCAAACAGGGGAGTGCGCAGTTCCCCTTGCTGGTAACCGGCTTCCCAGATCTGCCCCTGCAGATCCTTGAGCGGAGTGAATTTGCGATCGCGGCTGATCAGCCACTGCAGGTAGGGCACAGCCGCCAGGGCCTGGCGTTCCTCAGCTGCTGGCAACGGCGGCGCTGCGGGGTCACTCTCGTTGGCCCAGCCCTGCCAGATCTCCTGCAGCAGTGGTGCCAGGGCGGGATCTCCGCCGCGCTGGGCCAGATGGGCCTCCAGGTGGCGGTGGGCATAGGGGAACAGGGTGCCGGAGACGAAATCCACCGGGCAGGTGGTTCCTTCGATATCAAGCACCACCGCCCGCAGGCCTGTGAAGCGGATCATGGCTGCACCCCCAGGCCCTCAAGCAGCAGCTGGCGCCAGCGCTGCTCCAGGAGAAATTCAAGGATTTCCAGGTGCCGCTGGGCCCTGAACAGATCAGTGCCCCAGGCGTAGAGCCCATGGCCAGCGATCAACAGCCCCTGGGGGGCAGCCCCAAGCCGGGGGGTGGCGGCGGCACTGAGGGCATGGAGATCCTGGTTGTTGGCCAGCACCGGCACAGCCACCTGCGTGGCGTGACTGCTGATGCCCTCAAGCCCTTTGAGCATTTCCAGGTCTTGCAGCACCAGTTCCCCCCTGGGCAGAGCCCAGCTGGAGAGGAGGGTGCCGGTTTGGGAATGGCTGTGCAGCACCGCCCCGGCGCCGCAGGTTCGCACGATGGCCAGATGCAACAGGGTTTCAGCGCTGGCTTTGCCCGTGCCCTGCTGCACCTGGGCCTGGCCATCCACCACGATCAGCTCATGGGCGGCCACCTGGCCTTTGTCTACCCCGCTGGGGGCCATCAACAGCTGCAGTGGTTCTGGCTGCAGCACGCAGCTGAAGTTGCCGCCGGTGCCATCACACCAGCCGCGCCGGTGCACATCAGCCATCACGGCCACCAACTGTTCACTCAGTGCTGACACGTGGGGCACCAGTGGCTGCTGCGGCCCCCCAGTGTCTCGCGTCGCAGGACGCTGCCGCAGCGGCGGCAGGGCTGACCGCCACGGCGATACACCCAGGCCTGACCGCCGTAGTTGCCGTTGGTGCCGGTGAGATCGCGGAAATCACTGAAGCTGGTGCCGCCGGCACCAATGCTCAGCTCCAGCACTTCCACCAGGGATTGATGCAGCAGTTGCAGTCGCTTGAGCGGCAGACGCCCGGCGGGGGTGTGGGGACGAATGCCTGCCATAAACAGGCTTTCATCGGCGTAGATGTTGCCCACACCAGCCACCAGCGCCTGATCCAGCAGGGCATTTTTGATCGGCCGGCTGGAGCCCTTGAGCCGCTGGCGCAGATAACTGGCGCTGAAGCTTTCGCTGAAGGGTTCCGGGCCCAGCCGGGTGAGGCCGGTGATCACCGTTTCGGTGGGCGTTCCCAGGGGCACATGCCAGAGCTCCCCAAAGGAGCGCACATCCACAAAGCGCAACTCATGGCTGTCGCTGTGAAAGCGCACCCGGGTGTGGGCGCAGGGGGGGCGCTCGCCCTGCTCCAGCCACTGGAACTGGCCGGTCATGCGCAGGTGGGCCCCCAGTTCGCCTGCGGCTTCGCCACCGCGCTCCAGCTCAGCGATCAGGTATTTGCCGCGTCGGCGCCAGCGGGCCAGGGTGCAGCCACTCAGGGCCGCAGCAAAGCCATCCGGGTCGCCCTTGGGAGCGGCCACGGCCCTGCTGCGCAACACCTCAACGTTGTCAATACAAAAACGGCCCACCTGCAGCTCGAGGCCGCGGCGAACCGTTTCAACTTCCGGTAGTTCCGGCACTTGGAGCTCAGGCGGGCTCCAGCTCAGCCTCAGCGAAGTTGTTGGTGTTCACGCCGCCGTCGACACCGGAGAAGCCGTTGTAGTTCACCTTCTCGAAGCGAACCACCACCGGGTAACGGATACCGGATTTGTCGATGGAGGCCACGGTGCCCACTTCGTTGAACCAGTAGGACTCAGGACGCTTGATGCGCACCTTGTCGCCGCGGGAAATCGCCATCTCGGATGGAAGGGAACGGTCGAGCTGAAACTTACCTG
>JAYKHZ010000097.1:0-3050 GCA_035286165.1 Synechococcus sp. | reverse complement strand
CAGCCTGGTGGAGTTCCTGGTGGTGGTGGCGCTGCTGGGGATCCTGGCGACCTTGGCGATTCCCAGCTCCAGTGCCGTGCAACGGCGCTTGGAACTGGAGAGTGGCCTGCGCCGCTTGCGGGTGGGGTTGGATCGGGGCCGGATGGCTGCGGAACGGGATCGCCAGCCCTGTGCCCTGCAGCTCAGCGCCAGCGGTTGGCAGCCACCGCTGACAGGCGATCTGCCGGCCTGTCGGGGCGCAGTGACGCCCTTGGCGGAAACAGGTGCAGGTGATCTTGAGCTGCGCAGCAACCTGGCGGACGCCGTTCGCTTCAGCAGCAATGGCCTGGTCCTGGATGGCGGCCTGGTGGTGTTGTCTCACCCCAGCCATGGCCAGGCGTTGTGCCTGGTGATTGGCCTGCCCCTGGGTATCAGCCGCAGCGGTGTTTACCGCGGTGACCCAAGCGGCTCCTTGAGCAGTGCCCTTTGCATCCCCAGCGATGCGTAGCAACCGCGCCGCCCAAGGTTTCACGCTCGTGGAGTTGATGCTGGCGGCCCTGGTGGGTTGTCTGCTCTGCGGTGTGGTTTTTCAGCTTTTGCTCGCCGAAACCCACCAGGGCGGAGCGTTGGCCGAGAGTTTGCAGCTCAAGCAATGGCAACGGCGCACGTTGGGGCTGCTGAAGGGGGATCTGGAGCGTGCCTCCAGTTGGCAGATCGCCCCCGACCCTTCAGCCGATTGGCCCTGTGCCTTGGCCGATCGCCAACCGAAGCTCGCGATTACCCCAAGAGATGGCTCGGATCCAGTTGTTTACAGCCTCGGATCAGCGCCATCGGCGATCTGGCGCGGCGATGTGTTGATGCGCTGTGGGCCTGCGTTTGATCTCGAGGGCGGAATCCGAAGCGGCAGCCGCTATCTGAACCGTGTGGTGTTGGACGGCGTGGACCGCTCTCAGCTCCACCAGCCGTCGGGTCTGCCGGTGCTGCAGATGCAGCTCGAACAACGGACCCGCCGTGGCGCTCGGGTCCGTTCCCAGGGAGTGGGCTAAGGATTGGTGATGGGCTCAGGCTCCGGTGCCATCAGGAAAAACACCGTCAACGCCACTTCAGACAAAGCCAGGAAGAGGTGGTCCAACCAGCCGAATTCCACGCCCATGCCCATGGCGGTGATCCAGCTGTTCACCACCACCATCACCGTCGCGAAGATCGCCAACACCAGTGCAGGCACAGGCCGCAGCAGACGTCGTTGTGTCCAGAGCGTCCATAGCAGCGGCAGCAACACCACCGTGCAAATGCCATGCAGGATGCGCATCGACACATCGCTGTGCATGTGCGGTGTGATTGCAGCCCAGAGGTTCACCGGGATCAGCAGTGAGCAGAACACCAGGAACGGAATCATGACGGGAAGACCACGGTGAAGCAGCTGCCCTCGCCGAGGCGGCTGTGCAGCTCAATGCTGCCGCCCATGCCCTCCACCAGCAGCTTCACAACGGAAAGTCCTAAGCCCGAGCCTGTTTTTTCAGGGGCGTTGCTGCCCCGCTGAAAACGCTCAAACACCGTGCTCTGTTCGCTTTCAGGAATGCCGATGCCTTGATCAATCACATCAATCAAGACGGCGCTGGTTGTTTGCCGCAGAACCAGGCGGATCGGCGTCTCCTTGGATGAATACTTGTCGGCGTTCTCGATCAGATCGAGCAGCACCTGGCGTAGGCGGGCCGGATCGGCCTGGGCCAACGCATCACGGGCCGTTGGATCCTCAGGAAGCTCCAGCAGCAGGGGGCGGCTCAAGGTGTTCCGGGTCAGATCTGCCACCTCTTCCAGTTGGTCGGCGAGGCGGACCGGTTCCTTGGCGATGGCCAACCGGCCGGAGTCGCCGCGGGAGAGGTCCAGCAGATCGTCAAGCAGCCGGCGCATGCGGATGCTTTCCTCCTCTGCGGTCTGCAGCCCTTTCACTTGATTGGGGCTGAGATTGTCGCCCCGTTTGATCGTGCGGTGCAGATAGCCCTGAACGATCGTGAGGGGCGTGCGCAGTTCGTGGCTGACGGCACTCACAAACTGGCGTTGCTGACTCCACGACTGGGCCAGCCGTTCCAACAGGTTGTTGTAGGTGCGGCTCAGCTGCATCACCTCAATCGGCCCCTGATTCAGCAGCAATTTGGAGTTGGCCAGGGTGTCGGCGGTGAGTTGGGAGGTGGCGGCATTGAGTTGATCGAGGGGCTGCACAATCCGGCGCACCACCCAGCTGACGCTCAGCAGGGTGATCACCAGGCAACCACCCCAGATCACGATCATCAGGACCAGGTAGTTGCCCAGGGCTTGCTCGTTGGAGCTCACTTCGTGGTGAATCCATAGATGTGACCCATCGGGGAAGCGTTTGACCAACTCGGTGAGCAGCCGCCGGTTCTCCACATCCACAAGCCGTTGCAGGCCCACCGTTCGGTTCGGATTGACGGCCATCGAGGCCATCACTCCTGCTCTGGAGACTTTGAGATGGTCGCTTTCGGGCAACACCAGTTGACCATTGGCTTTTTCGACCCAGAGGTTGGTGCGAGCGCTGGAGTGCACCAGCAGTTCTTGTCGCACAAAACGGTCATCGCTTCCCCCTGCGGCCAGGCACTCCTGCACCGAATCAGCACTGCTGCGCAGGATCCGCACCTCGTTCTGGATCAGATTGCGCTGACCGATCAACAGCCCCACCGATGAGGCCCCGGTGAAGCCGAGGAAGACCACCAGATAGGTGGCCAGCTGCAGCTGGCCTTGCAGGCTGCCGAGCAGCCGTTGTCGCCAGTGGTAATGGGACGCCATGGCTTCATTCTTCCGCGGTTCGCGAGACAATGCATCTGCCCGAGGCCAACCTGCCTGTGACCCGCAGCCTCTCCACCAGCATGGCCCGCTGGGGCCTGGTGATTGTGGGGATTTACCTGCTGGTGGCCTTGATCACGCCCTTGTTGGTGAGTGCTGGCGTCCTTCCGGACGCCAATGCCGGCCTGGAGAACCCGATCTATTCCGCTCCCAGCTGGACCCATTGGTGCGGCACCGACCGGCTCGGCCGGGATGTGTGTGTGCGCACCATG
>JAYKHZ010000096.1:0-5805 GCA_035286165.1 Synechococcus sp. | reverse complement strand
TGCACCGCCATCGCCCAACTGCTGCCAAGCGATGACCAGATTCCCGATGACCTGCGCGAACTGCGCTCATCCCTGGCGAGCATCTATTACGCCAACCTTTCGATCTTCCGCTCGGCCCCGGACACCTGGGCGATCGATCAACTCTTTCCGGTGATGCCGATCCACAGGCTGCAGGAACGGCCGGATCAACTGGGCAGCTTTGCGGATCTCACCTGTGATTCCGACGGCAAATTGGCCCGCTTCATTGCCAGCGGCAGTGCCAAACCGTTACTGGAACTGCACAGCCTTCGCCCGGATGAGCCCTACTGGATCGGCCTGTTTCTGGGTGGGGCCTACCAGGAGGTGATGGGCAACCTGCACAACCTGTTCGGCAGCACCAACGCCGTCACGATCCGGCTCAGCCCGGGGGGCTCGTATCAGGTGGAGCATGTGGTGCGCGGCCACACCAACGCCGATGTTCTCGAAGCGATGGAGCATGACCCTGAGGCCTTGCTGGAGCGGCTGCGGCGCGCCAGCGAAGAAGCCATCCAATGTGGTGATCTCTCGATCAGCGATGCACGACGGCTGATGCAACATCTGGAGGGCAGTCTGGGGCAAACCACCTACCTGGCGGGCTGAAGCCAAGAGCGCAGCCGCACTGAAAGCAAAACCAAAGAGCCCACTGGCTCAATTCCTCCGTGCCCACACTGGATGAATCAGCAGGGGCAGAGATGTGGGGGGATGAGCCGCAGCTGCAATCCTTCCGCGAGCGGCTCAAGGTGCTGCTGGAGGCCCATCAGCAGGAGCTCAATCCCCAAAGGATCAACGCCTCAGATGGTGAAGTGCTGTTCCGCCAAGGGGAACCGGTGGACACCCTGCTGCTGCTGACCTCTGGACGGGTGGCAGTGGATGTGCATCAAGGGGATGCCGTGCACACCCTGGCTGTGATCGAAGCGGTGGAACTGCTGGGGGAGGTGGGCTTTTTCGCCAACGGCCAGCACTACGCCGATTTCCGTGTGGTGGATGGCCCCGCCGAACTGGTGGCGGTTCAGGGCAAGGAGCTGCTCAAAGCCATGCTCTTCGACAGTGATCTGGTGATGGAACTGCTATCGCTGGTAAGTGAACGCTGCCGCCGCGGCAACCGCGTGATCGGCCTACTGCTCAGCGGGATCGAAGCAGCGCAAAGCAACCAGCCCGAGCGACTGAGCGCCACCCGAGCCGAGCTCAGCGGCATTCATGGAGCCATCACCAACGCCAGCGAGCAACTGCAGCAGTTACAGCACCGGCCGCTCTGAGCCTCAGGCCAGAGCCTGCTGCAGCGACACCTTCGCCTGATCCAGCGCACCAGCTAGTGCGGCACCATCGCGGCCCCCGGCCTGAGCCAGGTTGGGCCGTCCACCACCGCCGCCGCCACAGGCCTTAGCAACGCCGCCGATGAACTTGCCGGCCTGCTGGCCTGCTGCGATCACCGCTTTGCCGAAGGCTGCTACCAGGATCACCTTGCCCTGATCAGCAGGGTCAGGCAGGCCGCCGAGCACCACGGCAGCCCCATCACCGAGCTGATCAACCAGCCCTTGGGCAGCGCTTTGCAGTGCAGCCCCCTCCACACCATCGAGGCGGGCCACCAGCACCTGGCATGCCCCCACGGCTTCAGCTTGAGCAGCAAGGGCCGCCGCCTTGGCCACCGCCAGCTCGGAGCGGGCCGCAGTCAGGGCCTTGCTCACCCCCTTGAGCTCCTCCTGCAGAGCGCTGACGCGCTCGCAGATCTCCGCTGGCTGCACCTTGAAGCGTTCGGTGAGCTGTTTCACCACCCCATCACGCTCATTGAGGTAGGCCAACACCGCCGGACCGGCTACCGCCTCGATGCGACGGATGCCGGAAGCCACGCCGGCCTCACTCACGATCTTGAACAGGCCGATCTCCGCGGTATTGGCCACATGGGTGCCACCGCACAGCTCCATCGAAACGCCAGGCACATCCACCACACGCACCACATCGGCGTACTTCTCACCGAACATCGCCACCGCCCCAGCGGCCTTGGCGGCATCGATGGCCATCTCCTGCACCTCGAGGCTGTGGGCCTCAGCGATCCAGCCATTGATCAGGGCTTCGAGCTGCTCCAGCTCAGCGGCGCTCACGGCCCGGGGGCAATGGAAATCAAAGCGCAGGCGATCGAAATCCACCAATGAGCCCGCCTGGCTGATGCCCTCATCCACCACCTGCTTAAGCGCCGCCTGCAGCAGGTGGGTGGCGGTGTGATGGGCCTGGGCACGGCGGCGGCAGCTGCGCTCCACCTGGGCGGTGAGCACATCCCCCACCGCCAGCTGACCCCGCTCCACGGTGCCGGCATGCACAAACACATCCCGCTGGCGATTAACTGAAGCAATCGCCACGATCACGCCATCACCGGCGAGGCTGCCGCGATCCCCCACCTGGCCGCCCCCCTCGCCATAGAAGGGGGTGGAATCCAGCACCACCTGCACGGCATCACCGGCACTGGCCTGCTGGGCCGGCTCACCGTTCACCACCAGGGCCGCCACGCAGCTGGGGTGCTCGAGCGCCTCGTACCCCTTGAAGGTTGTGGCATCCAGCTCAGCCGCCATCTGCTCAATCGCCCCCTGCAGGGTGAGGTCGATGCTCACCGCTGCGGCTTTGGCTCGCTGCCGCTGGGCCTCCATGGCCGCTTCAAAACCAGCGAGGTCCACCGTGAGGCCATGCTCCTCGGCGATCTCTTCGGTGAGCTCCAGCGGGAAGCCATAGGTGTCGTACAGCTCGAACGCCTGCTCGCCACTGATCTGCTTAGGCTTGGTGGCCAGCACATCGGCCAGGAGCTTCTCGCCCCGCTCGAGGGTTTCCAGGAAGCGGGCCTCTTCACGCTGAAGCTCAGCCAGGATCACCTCACGGCGCTCATTGAGCTGCGGATAGGCCGCCTGCATCAGGCTGATGGCCGCCTCGCCCATGGTCACCAGAAATGGCTTGCTGATACCCAGCAAACGGCCATGGCGCACCACCCGCCGCAGCAGGCGCCTGAGGATGTAACCGCGGCCGAGATTGGAGGCGGTCACCCCATCACAGATCAGCTGGGTCACGGCCCGGCTGTGGTCACCGATCACCTTGAGTGAGGTTTGCCCTTTGCCATCGAGCTGGCGGTAGTCCACCCCGGCGAGGGAGGCAGCCTGCTCGATCAGCGGATAGATCAGATCGGTTTCGTAGTTGTTGGGCACCCCCTGCAGGATCTGAGCCATGCGCTCAAGCCCAAGGCCGGTGTCAATGTTCTTGTTGGCCAAGGGGGTGAGGTTGCCCTCCGCATCCCGGCTGTACTGCATGAACACCAGGTTGTAGAACTCGATGAAGCGGCTGTCGTCCTCCAGGTCGATGCCCTCATCGCCCAGCTCCGGCTTGAAGTCGTAATAGATCTCAGAGCAGGGCCCACAGGGGCCTGTGGGGCCCGAGGCCCAGAAGTTGTCCGCCTCATCCATGCGGATGATGCGCTTGGGATTCACCCCCACCTCATCGCGCCAGATCTGAGCGGCTTCGTCGTCCTCCCGGAACACACTCACCACCAGGTGCTTGGGATCGATGCCAAACACCTTGGTGCTCAGCTCCCAGGCCCAGGCGATGGCCTGCGGCTTGAAGTAATCGCCAAAGGAAAAGTTGCCGAGCATCTCGAAGAACGTGTGATGCCGCGCCGTGCGGCCCACGTTCTCGATGTCATTGGTGCGAATGCACTTCTGGCTGCTGGTGGCCCGCGCTGCCGGACGCTCCTGCTGGCCAAGGAAGACCGGTTTGAACGGCAGCATCCCAGCGATGGTGAGCAGCACCGTGGGGTCCTCGGGAATCAGCGAGGCGCTGGGGATGGGCTTGTGCCCGCTGGCTTCATAAAACGCCAGGAAAGCCGCACGGATTTCGGCACCACTGCGGGGTTGGGCGGAAGCAGGGGCCATGGCGGAACAGGGAAAAGCCAGCGGCCATGATCCCGCAACACCTGCACCTCCATAGTGGAGAAATGGAGCTGGTTCTCCTTTCCAAGCCGACGCAGCCATGAGCCTGCTGCATGCCGTCTGGTTGCCGAACGAACCGCAGCCCTGTTTGGGCCTGTGGGCGGATACCTGGCGCGTTGCCAAAACGCGCAAGCTCAACACCCTCAAAGCACCGGAGATCCATCCCCTGGCCCTGGAGGCCGGCGATCTCACAGCCTGGCTGCAGGAGCTCGAGCGCGCACCCACAAGCAGCAGTGCGATTGAGCTGCAACTCACCCTGCCCAGCCGCAGTAACGGGATACCGCTGATGGCAGGGGAAACCCTGCCGAAGACCGTGCAGTGGTGGCCCTGGCGGGTGCCGGCCCTGGCCCTCGATCCCAGCGCCGCTGCCGCCTGGCTGGGGCAACTGCCCCTGGCCAGCGCGCCGGCCGAACTGGGGGATGACCTGCGCTGGTGGGCCCATGTGCAGCGCTGGGTGCTGAGCCTGGTGGCCCGCGGCCGTTGGCTGCCGGTGGCGCAACAGCTTGAACCGGGCCATGTGCGTGCCAGCTGGCAGCCGCTGCTCAACCACGAAGACGACCGGCGCCGCCTCGAAGATCTCGCCGCCACGATGCCTGCGGTGGTGACAGCCGCCGACACCCCTGGATCCCTGGGCTGTCGCCGCAGCGGAGCCCGCCGGCTGCAACTGGCGGCGATCGTGGCCGCCCTGCTTGATGGGCAGCTGCGCCAGGGCTTCAGCCCAGAGAGCAGCGATCTGGATCCATTGCTGGCGGGCTGGCAGCAGGCCCTGGGCCCCGGTGATGGCGTGCTCGCCCTGGCCCTGGAGGACAGCGAGCGGCTGGTGACCGCCACCACCCACTGGCGCGAAACCGTGGCGGGCCAGGTGGCACCAGCTCGGGCGGTGCTGGAGCTGGAGGTGCCGCCCCAGGGCAGCGAGCTGTGGCAGCTGAACTTCGGTCTGCAGGCCGAGGCCGATCCCAACCTGCGCCAGGGGGCCGCCGCGGTGTGGGCCACCGGTGATGGGGAGCTGCAGCTGGGTGAAATCAATGTGCCTCAGCCCAGTGAACTGCTGCTGGAGGGGCTCGGCCGCGCCCTGGTGGCCTTCGAACCCCTGGCCCGCGGGCTTGATTCCTCCACCCCCAGTGGCATGGAACTGGCCCCTGCGGAGGCCTTCGTGCTGGTGCGCACCGCCGCCGCCAAGCTGCGCGACGTGGGCGTGGGCGTGGTGCTGCCCCCCAGCCTCAGCGGCGGCCTTGCCAGCCGACTGGGCCTGGCGATCCAAGCGGAGCTGCCGGAGCACGGCCGTGGCTTCAGCCTCGGCGAAGACCTCAGCTGGTCATGGGAGCTGATGATCGGCGGCGTCACCTTGACGCTCAAGGATCTCGAGCGGCTGGCGGGCAAACGCAGCCCACTGGTGCAGCACAAAGGGGCCTGGATTGAGCTGCGTCCGGGGGATCTCAAGAACGCCGAAAAGTTCTGCGCCGCCGATCCGCCCCTGAGCCTTGATGACGCCCTGCGGCTCACCGCCACCGAGGGCGACACGCTGATGCGCCTGCCGGTGCATCGCTTTGAAGCAGGCCCGCGGCTGCAGGCGGTGCTGGAGCAATACCATCAGCAGAAGGCGCCTGATCCCCTGCCGGCACCGGAGGGTTTCGAAGGGCAGCTGCGGCCCTATCAGGAGCGGGGCCTGGGCTGGCTGGCCTTCCTGCATCGCTTTGATCAGGGGGCTTGCCTGGCCGATGACATGGGCCTGGGCAAAACCATCCAGCTGCTGGCCTTCCTGCAACACCTCAAACACGAGCAGGAGCTGAAGCGACCGGTGCTGCTGGTGGCGCCCACCTCCGTG
>JAYKHZ010000095.1:0-6333 GCA_035286165.1 Synechococcus sp. | reverse complement strand
GGATCGGCGGCAGGGCCAGCAGCGCCAGCTTGAAGCTGAGCTCACGGCCAGCCTCGGGCAGCTCCAGCACCACCAACAGGGCGGTGAGCAGGCAGAGCAGCAGCAGGGTCCAGGCGTAACCAAAGCTGAGGGCCCCCCGGGCCAGAGGCCGGCTGCTGGTGCGGCTCACATCGGCATCAATGCGGTGATCCCAGAGGTCGTTGGCGATGCAGCCGGCGCCACTCACCGCCAGGCCCCCCAGCACGATCAGAACCACAAGGGAGCGGGTTGGCCCGTCGCTGGCCAGCCACAGGCTCCAACCGGCGGGGATCAGCAAAATCAGCCGCCCGGTGGGTTTATGCCAGCGCAACAGCTCCAGCCATGCAGGCCAGCGGTAGGTGGAAGGACTCGAATTGAGAGCCAAGGCGTACAAGCCTGAGATCCAATGGCAGAGTGTGCCACGGCATTCCTGACGCTGCGTGAGCGACGATCGCAAGCCATCGGTGCAGCCCCAAGTTCAACAGCTGGCTGCAGTGCCGCCTGAGGGACAAGGGGTGCGCCGGGTGGCGGCGATCGATGTGGGCACCAACTCCACCCACTTGTTGATTGCTGCGGTGGATCCTCAGCTGCGCAGTTTTTCGGTGCTGCTGGCGGAGAAATCAACCACCCGGCTGGGGGAGCGGGATCCCGACACTGGTGATCTCAGCGAAGCCGCGATGGAGCGCGCGCGCCTGGCCCTGCGCCATTGCTGTGATCTGGCCCGTAGCCACGGGGTGGAGGAAATCGTGTGTGTGGCCACCAGCGCCATGCGGGAAGCCCCCAATGGGATGGCGTTTCTGGCTGAGGTGGAAAAGGATCTCGGCCTGAGCGCTGAGGTGATCAGTGGAGCGGAGGAGGCCCGCCTGATCTACCTGGGCGTGCTCTCAGGCATGGATTTCGGCGATCAGCCCCATCTGATCCTTGATATCGGCGGCGGCTCCACCGAGCTGATCCTGGCCGATGCCAACGACGCGCGGGCTCTCACCAGTTCCAGGGTGGGGGCGGTGCGCCTGCAGCGCGATTTTGTGCGCCGCGACCCGCTGGAACCGGAGCGGGTGACCTTTCTCAAGGCCTTTATTCAGGGCTGTCTTGAGCCGGCGGTGGAGAAGGTGAAGCAGCGGCTCCAACCGGGGGAGCAGCCCATCCTGGTGGCCACCAGTGGCACAGCCCTGGCTGCGGCGAACCTGCTCAGCGATTCCCAAACCCGCAGCAATCGCTTGCATGGCTTGGTGTTCACCGGCAGTGATCTTCAGGCGCTTGTGCAGCGGATCCTGCCCCTCGATGCGGAGCAACGGCGCCAGCTCTCCGGCATCAACGACCGCCGCGCCGAAATCATTGTTCCCGGCCTGTTGGTGCTTGAGACCGCCATGGAGCTGATGCAGGCCCAGCAGTTTGTGATCAGCGAGCGGGCACTGCGGGAAGGCCTCATCATCGATTGGATGCTGCGCCACGATCTGATCGTGGATCGCTTTGCTTACCAGAGCGAAATTCGCCGCCGCACGGTGTTGCATCAGGCCCGCAAGTTCGGTGTGGCCATCGATCGCGCCGAGCGGGTGGCCGGCTATGCCATGCGGTTGTTTGATCAAACCTGCGGCAGTTTTCACCAGGAAGACGAGTCAGCCAGGCAGTTGCTCTGGGCTGCTGCCGTGTTGCACAGCAGTGGGCTTCATATCGCCACCAGCGGTTATCACAAGCATTCCTGGTACCTGATCAACCACGGTGAGTTGCTGGGGTACAACCACGATGAACAGCTGGTGATCGCCTCCCTGGCCCGCTATCACCGCCGCAGCCTGCCCAAAAAGCGCCATGAGAGCTGGTCGTTGCTGGATCGCGAGCAGCGACGCCTTGTCGAGCGTCTCTCCTTGCTGCTACGCCTCGCTGTGGCCATGGATCGCCGCCCTGAGGGACCGGTGGCCAGCCTCCAGGCGGAGTGCGATGGCAACAGCCTCAGCGTTCTGCTGCAGCCAACCGATACAGCCGATGACCTCAGCCTTGAGCTCTGGAGCCTGCAGAGCTGCGCGCCAATGATTCAGCAGGCCGCAGGGGTGACCTTGCGCAGTGGTCTGCTCAAGGCGTCGCCGCCTCAGTCCCAGCTGGCTTGAAGGTTGTCCATTGAATCGGCACGATGGGCCCCAGCGTTGCGGGTGGCTGATCCCCCAGGCCCACCAGCACCAGATCGGGCCGGCCGGCCAGCACCTGGAGGCCCTCGCCGAGGGGGAAGCTGCGGGGGGTGGTCTGTTGGAACAGCCCTTCAAACAGCATCTGTTGATTCTCCAGCTTGCGCACGGCCAGCCACACCGCCTCGTTGTTGCTGATTGAGAGCTTGAGCTCTTGGGGGGTGGCAACGGCTGCTTTGGGCTCTGGTTTGGGGCTCGGTGCTGGAGCTTGGTTGTTTGCTGGGAGCTTCAGCAGTCCATTGCTGGCCAGGTGATGCAGGCCAGCACCTCCCACTGCCAGCACACCCACCACCACTGCGGAGGGCAGCAACCAGCTCGGTGCCATCCTGCGGCGCTGCTGGCCCTGAGGCCCCTCGGATGGATCAGCAGTGGGGTTACTGCTGTGTTTCTTCGCGTGGCTGTCCTTGCGGTTCTCGTCACGGTTGCTGACGGGGGCACGGCGCTGCACCGAGGCCTGCATCACCGCATGGGCTGCCGCACTGGTGTTGCTCTGGCGTGCTTTGAGCTGGGTGCGGAAGCTGGCCACCAGGGGTTCGGCATCCAGCCCAAGGGCATCGGCCAGGCGACGCACCTGGGCAATGGTGAACACATCCTCAGGCCAACGCTCCTGTTGCAGGCACTCGAGCGCTTCGAGCTGATCCACGCGCATGTGCAGCTTGCCGGCCAGTTGTTCGCGGCTGAGTCCCTGCTGCTGGCGCGCCTGCTGCAGCAGCTCACCGGGGTTGCTGGCTTCTGCGGCAGTGGGGGCGGGCTTGGACTCGCTCATGGGAGGCCATCGGCATGCGTTGTTGCAGTCTGGCGAGGTAAAGCCTTCAACGCAGCAAATAAAAACCCCTGTTGAGTGAACAACAGGGGCAACAAAAGGATGGGCGATACTGGATTCGAACCAGTGACCCCTTCCGTGTGAAGGAAGGGCGCTACCGCTGTGCTAATCGCCCGGTAGAGGTAAAGAGTACTACGCGGTGGTGCCCCGTTTTGGGCGGAAGAGATGGTCGTGCTCAGGGCTGTAGAGCTTGGAGCGAGCGGCCCCGGAGGCTGACAGCGCAGGGCTCACCACATACAGGGTGGTGCGCTCCAGGCCAGCGTTGCGGCTGTGCTCGGCAAGCCTGCTGAGGGGCACCAGCTGCAGCTGTTGATCGGGCCAGCTCACCCGGTACCCCACGGCGACCGGCGTTTCGGCGGGGTAGTGCTGCAGCAGCACGGCCTGCACCTCCTCCACATGGCGGGCACTGAGGTAGAGGCAGAGGCTGGCTTGCAATTTCGCCAGTTGCTCCAGCGATTCGCGCTCAGGAGTGCCCGTACGGCCACTGGCCCGGCTCAGCACGATGGTTTGCACCAAGCCGGGAATGGTGAGCTCGGCGTTCAAAGCGGCGGCCGTGGCCTGGTAGGCGCTAATGCCGGGGATCACCTCCACGGCCACATCGGCATCGGCCAGGCGGGCAATTTGCTCCTGCAACGCTCCATAGAGGCAGGGGTCGCCATCGTGGAGGCGCACCACCCGCAGCCCGCGCCGCACCCCATCGAGCATGGCCTCCATCACCTGCTCAAGGGTGAGGTTGCCGCTGCGCAACCTTTCGCAGCTGGCTGGGGCCAGGGCAGCAATCTCCGGTGACACCAGCGAGTCAGCCCAGATCAGCATCTCGGCTGATTCGATGGCGCGTTGGGCCCGCAGCGTGAGCAGATCAGGGGCGCCTGGACCGGCACCAACGATCTGAACCCGAGCCTGTGTCATGCCGATTGCCTTGAGCGGGGACGCCCCGGATCAGGCAAACCCCGTCCCATGGCGTAAAGCCAAGCTAGGCCGGCTGCACCAGCCAGGGCCAGTAGCAGGCTCACCAGTTGGGCGATGCGAACGCAATTGCCATCGGCCAGGGTTCCAGCCAGGCAGAGGGGATCGATGCGCAGGCCTTCAATCCAAAAACGCCCTGCGCTGTAGATCAGTGCATAGAGGCAGGTGATCGCCCCATTAGGCAGCAGCGGTTGCCCTTCGCTGTTGCGCCGGGTGAAGAGCACAATCAGCAGGATGAACAGGGCCAGGTTCCAGATCGATTCGTAGAGAAACGTGGGGTGGAAGTAGCTCTGATCCAGATAGATCTCGGGTCGCCGAGCCAGGGGGATGAACAGCTTCCAGGGCAGATCGGTGGGCACACCGAAGGCTTCTGAGTTGAAAAAGTTGCCCCAGCGGCCAATGGCCTGACCCAGGGCCACCGATGGCACCAGCACGTCCATCAGGCTCCAGAAGGAGAGGTGCTTCCAACGGCTGAAGCCAATCACCGCCAGCAATCCGCCCAGCAGCGCGCCGTGAATGGCGATGCCACCACGCCAGATCTGCAGGGCATCAAGCCAGTTGATCTGGTACTGGCGCCACTCAAACGCCACGTAATAGATGCGTGCACCCACCACGGCACAGAGCACCAGGATCGGCAGCAGATCTGCGATCAGGCCACCCTCAAGCCCACGGGACTTGGCCAGTTCACTGGAAATCCAAAGCCCCAGCAGCACGGCCAGGGCAATCAGCAGTCCGTACCAGCGAATGGCAAACGGACCGAATTCAAAAAAAAGAGGCCCCGGCGATTGAAACATCGCCAGGGGCATCAGCAACTCAGGGGCCATTGGCTCAGACGCCTTCGGCGGCCTGCACCTTCTCCACCTGCTTCTTCTTCAGCACCAGCATGATCTGAGCGATCGCCACTGCAGCCAGGAAGGCCAGCAGACCGATGATGCGCACAGGGTTCTGCAGCACGATCTCAGCATCCAGCTGACCAAAACCACCCACGTTGGGATCGTTGGTGAGAGCCTCGCCTGCATCCACGCTGTCACCAACAGCCACCAGCAGCTCGGGGCCGGCGGGGATGGCCTCATCCACGCTGCCATCAGCGGTGGCGATGGTCACCACGGAAGCGCCTGCCGCGTCAGTGGTCACGGCGGTCACATCACCGCCCACGCTGGCGGTGAACACACCGTTGTTGCTCTTCTCACCGGTGGGGTACACCTGACCGCGACCGCGGTTGCCGCCGATGTGCAGCTGGGTCTTGCCGTAGCTGATCGACGAATCGCTCTTGGGATCAGGGGAGAGGATCGGGAACACGATCTCCTGGTGCTGATCACCGGGGAGGGGACCAACCAACAGGATGTTGGGCTGGGAGTCGCTGTACTGGGTGAAGTACACACCCTCGGTTTCTTCCTTCAGCTCATCGCTGAGGCGATCCTCAGGAGCCAGGGTGTAGCCGTCGGGGAGCATCACCACAGCACCCACGTTGAGGCCGGTGCGATTGCCGTCGGCACCCACCTGCTCAACAGAGGTGTCGTAGGGAATCTTCACCACCGCTTTGAACACGGTGTCGGGCATCACGGCCTGGGGCACTTCCACCTGGGTGAGCTTTTTGGCCAGGTGGCAGTTAGCGCAAACGATCTTGCCGGTGGCTTCGCGCGGGCTGTCGTAATTCTGTTGAGCCCAGAAGGGATAGGCCCAGCTGGGCTGGGCGCCGAACAGCAACCCAGCGGTGAGAAGCAGGGAGCCGAGCAGCAGGGAAAGGGAGCGGCGCATCGGAAGGGGGGAGGGGCGTTTCAGGGGCAGACGGTTTGAAATCTCAAGCCCACCAGGGCTTCTCACCGTTGCGGAAGTCGGTTTCCGACCATTGGCTCACGAACACGTTGTCGTTCTCCACGTTCACGTGGGCCAGGGCCAGCGACAGCGGTGCAGGACCGCGCACCACCTTGCCGGTGGCGTCGTACTGGGAGCCGTGGCAGGGGCACATGAACTTGTTGGCACCGGAGTTCCAGGGCACCACGCAGCCCAGGTGCGTGCAGATGGCGTTGATGCCGTAGTCGCCGATGGAATCGGGACCATCAACGATCAGGTAGGTGGGGTCACCTTTGAGGCCCTGCACCAGGGAGCGATCACCCTCTTTGTGGGTGGCCAGCCAACCGCTGGCGGTCACATCGTTGCCCAGTTCATCCTTGGCGGTGGTGCCACCGCCGCCACCCGCGGCGCGGGGGGGGATGAAGTAATTCACCACCGGGTAGAGGGCGCCCAGAGCCACACCGGTGACCGACCCGAAGGTCAGCAGATTCATGAACTGCCGACGCCCCATTCCGGGCACGTCCTTTGCAGGGATCTGGGTCATGGGGGAAGGCA
>JAYKHZ010000094.1:0-3889 GCA_035286165.1 Synechococcus sp. | reverse complement strand
ACTCACTGAAGACGACAGCAAGGTGACCGTTTCCCCCCGCTGATCACCCTCCAATGAAAAAATTCCTCACCACCGCTCCGGTGTTTGCGGCGATCTGGTTCACCGTCACCGCCGGCATCATGATCGAATTCAACCGCTTCTTCCCTGACCTGCTGTTCCATCCCATGTGATCAGCTGCTCAGCAGATCCAAAGGGCCCTTCGGGGCCCTTTTTTTATTGCTTCCACGCCATCGCCATCGATCAACCAGCCACCAGGCCCATCAGCACTTCCAACCGAGCCAGGGCCTGATCCAGGTCGCTGTTCTCCACGGCTGCATCAAATTCCGCCTCAGCTTTCAGCTCCAGTTCAGCCCGCTGCAAACGGCGCTGAATCGCTTCCTCGCTATCGGTGCCGCGGCCGCGGATGCGCCGTTCAAGCTCGGCCAGCGAAGGGGGCTTGAGAAAGATCTGAAACGCCTCGGGGCAGGAGCTACGCACCTGGCGGGCCCCCTCCAGCTCAATTTCCAGCAGCACCGGCACCCCACTGGCCAGCTGCTGCTCCACCGGCTGGCGGGGGGTGCCATAGCTGTTGCCAGCAAAGGTGGCCCACTCCAGCAGGCCACCGCTGGCCACCAGCTGCTCAAAGCTCTCCTGGCTGTGGAAGAAGTAATGCACCCCCTCCTGCTCGCCGGGGCGAGGCGCGCGCGTGGTGGCTGACACCGATAACCACAACTGGGGATAGCGCTTCCGCAGCAGCGCCACCAGGGTGCCCTTGCCCACGCCACTGGGGCCACTGAGCACCGTGAGCCGAGGTTGGCTGGGCGATTGGGTCATCGAACAGATGCAGCAGGCCTAAAGGCGAAACTAGGGCGCGGATGCCGAGGCCGATGCAACCGCAAGACACCACGGCCCTGCAGGGGGTGGTACAGGAGCTCACCCCCCTGCTGATCCCCTCCCGCTTTGAAAAGGCGCAGCAGCCCAGCCCCACCGCGGTGCAACTGGGCTTCCGCACCCTGCGCCAGCGCCTCTGGCTCGAATTGCACTGGCAGGCGGATTGCGCCCGCTTCCACGCTGTGCCAGCTCCGCCCCGCAGCGGCGAAGGCAGCACCCTGGCCCAACAGTTGCAGCACGGCCTCTCCGGCCTGGCTCTGGTGCGGCTGGAGCAACCCCCCTGGGAGCGGGTGATCGAGCTGGGCTTTGCCCAACGGCCAGGAGCACCGGAGCAGCGGCGCCTGGTGCTGGAGCTGATGGGCCGCCACAGCAACCTGTTTTTGCTCGATGAACGCGGGGTGGTGGTGGCCACCGGCCGCCAGGTGCGCGAGCACCAATCCCGCCTGCGGCCCATCGGCACCGGTGATGCCTACAGCCCACCGCCGCCCCTGCAGGGGGCAATTCCCGATCCAGCAGAACCTCAGGAGAGCTGGCAGAAGCGGCTGCAACTGCTGCCCCTGCCCCTGGGCAAAGCCCTGATGGACAGCTACCGCGGCATCAGCCCAGCCCTGCGCAATCAATTGCTGCAAAGCGCTGAACTCGATGGTCAGCAACCGGTCATGGCGCTGCAGAGCGGCGAATGGAACCAGCTGTTTGCGGCATGGCAGCAATGGCTGCAGGCGTTGAATTCCCCGCTGCACTTCCGCGCCCAGGGCAACGGGTACCGCTGCTGGAGCCCAGAGGCCCCCTCAGCACCAAGCCCCGGCGAGCCCTTGGCGTTCAACCTGGCACTGGCGCACTACTACGGGGAAGGCCAGCGCCAGCAACAGTTCCAGCGCCGCAGCCAACAGCTGAAACAACAGTTGCAACAGCTGATCAGCAAGGAGCAGCGCGAACTGCAGCGCCAGCAGCAGCTGCTGCAGCGCAGTGACGATGAGGGGATATTGCAAAAACAGGCGGATCTGCTGCTCTGCCGGCCCGATGTGAACAGCACGGGCCATGGGCAGCTGCGCTTGGCGGATCCAGATGGGGGCGCCGATCTGGAGCTGCAGCTCGACCCGCAACTGAGCCTGGTGCACCAGGCTCAGAAGCTCTACCAACGGGCCCGCAAACTGCGCCGCTCGGTGGCGGCCATCGAACCACGGCTGCAGCTGCACCGTCAGCGTTTGGAACTGCTGGAGAACAGCCGCCTGCACCTGGAGCTGGCTGAGCAGGGGGATGCCGCCCTGCTGGAGGCCCTGGCGGAGGACCTCACCCCATTTCTGGAGGCTCGCCGCAGCAACCGCAGCCAGCGACGGGAACGGGAACGGCAAGGCGTGCCGCAGCCTCTGGAGCTCAGCAGCCCCGATGGGCTGCGATTGCTGGTGGGACGCAACCACCTGCAGAACGATTGGATCAGCTTCCGCCAGGCCCGCCGCGGTGATCTCTGGTTCCACGCCCAGGAGCAACCCGGCAGCCACGTGGTGCTCAAAGGATCTGAACAGCTGGCTGGCGACGGCGATTTACAAGCCGCCGCCGACCTGGCGGCCCATTTCAGCCGCAGCCGCGGCAACCGCAAGGTGCCGGTGGTGATGGTGCCGGTGGAGCAGCTGCAACGGATCCCCGGCATGGGTCCGGGCCTGGTGCGCCACGGCGGTGGCGATGTGCTCTGGGGGGAACCCGATCGTGCCGTGGCCTTGCTGCCTACCCTGGCGCGATGACTGCCTTCAACCCGCCTCCCCAGCCGGATCCGGAGTTTCCCGGCGAGGTGGAGATGAGCTTCAGCGATCACCTCGAGGAGCTGCGCTGGCGACTGCTGCGCAGCCTGGCGGCGGTGGTGATCGCCGCGGCGGGTTGCCTTGTGTTTGTGCGACCACTGGTGCGGCTGCTGGAGCTGCCGGCCCATGGCATGCGCTTTCTGCAGCTGGCGCCGGGGGAGTTTCTCTTCGTGTCGCTCAAAGTGGCGGGCTATGCCGGCCTGAGCCTGGCGCTCCCCTATGCCCTCTACGAAGGGCTCGCCTTCGTGCTGCCCGGGCTGAGCCGCAGCGAACGCAAGCTGGTGGCACCAGCGGTGGCCGGTTCAGCGGTGCTCTTTCTGCTGGGCCTGGCCTTTGCCTGGTGGGCCCTGGTCCCAGCGGCCCTGCGCTTTTTGATGAGCTACGGCGCCGATGTGGTGGAGCCGATCTGGTCCATCGAGCGCTACCTGGATTTCGTGCTGCTGCTGATGGTGGCCACGGGGCTGGCCTTCCAGCTGCCGGTGCTGCAATTGCTGCTGGGTGCCCTCGGCCTGGTGACATCGCAAGCCATGCTGCGGGGCTGGCGCCTGGTGGTGCTGCTCTCAGCCGTGGCGGGGGCGGTGCTGACCCCATCCACCGATCCGGTCACGATGCTGTTGCTCAGCGGTGCCATCACCGGGCTCTACCTGGTGGGAGTGCTGCTGGTGAAGCTCACAGAAGGAATTCGCTCAGCCGCCCCTGATCAGGCAGCGGGAAGCTGAGGGCCTTGCCCAAGCGCGGTTTGTCGCGGGTGTTGGCCAGCCACTGGCGCAGCTCATCAGCCACACCAAGGGCATTGAGTTGATCCACCACATCCTCAAGTCGCGCCATGTATTCCTCTTCTGTGAAGGGAAACGACTGCTGCTCCAGATAGCCCCACATCACCTGGAAATACAGCCGACCAGCACGACGGCGGATCTGCAGGTCGTAGCTGGCAGCCCAGCGCTGGCGCAGGGTGGTCAGCAACTCAGCGACAGTCAGCGGCACGGCAAGGCTGGAACGCACACCCCCACAGCATGGCTGAGCCCAGCCAGAGGCCAGTCGTCGCAAAGCGTTATGGGCCCGGATAGGTCCATAATGGTCGCCACTTGTGGCGGCGTGCCTTCCCCCATGACCCAGATCCCTGCAAAGGACGTGCCCGGAATGGGGCGTCGGCAGTTCATGAATCTGCTGACCTTCGGGTCGGTCACCGGTGTGGCTCTGGGCGCCCTCTACCCGGTGGTGAA
>JAYKHZ010000093.1:0-22870 GCA_035286165.1 Synechococcus sp. | reverse complement strand
TGGCGGAACAAGCCATTGATCAGGCCAACAAACGCATCGGCATCCAGCACCTGATCACGGAATCCAGCCAAGCCATCAGCCACATCACGCAAACCCGCACTGAAGCTCTCAAGACCTGCACGGGCTTCGCTGGGAACCCAAGTCGGCAGAGCTGGAATCTGTTCGGCACCATCAGCCAAGTTCCCAACGAGGCTGATCACCTGATCAACAAAATTCAGCCACGATGCAGCACAATCATCGATGCTGAATTCAGCAGCAAGCTGCTCCAACTGAGCCTGAACAGCCTCAGCAAAATTTGACACCAAACCATCCAGTCCCTCAAGATCAGCATTGAGGTTGAGCTCCAGAGAAGCCTCCGTGCTGATGCCAAGGCCGTCAGCAAGAGAACCCAACGCCAGCAGACCACTGGGCAACGAAGGATCCTGGAGCAGGGCGTGGAAATCCAGGCTGGCCTGGCCATCAAGGGTGACCAAACGCGCTAAATCATCAGCCTCTATCACCCCATCAAGCCACTGCGGCAATTGGAGATCCAGCTCTGCACCTGCAGCTGCGGAAAATTGCACCGCCAGGTCAGGAGTGCCCACACCTTGGAGGCCTTCGGTGTCAATCAACACCATCTGCTCAGGGCTGGATTCGCTGAAATCAAGGCCAAAGCGAAATCCACCGTTCACACCAGCAGAAAACTCAAGATCCAGTTCAGGCAGATCAGCCAAACCAGGCACATTGAAGCCCAGTGCAGAACTCAACAAGGCATCGAGGGGCAGCGAGACATCACTGATCAACTCAATGCCTGAGAAATCCAACTCGAGCCAATGCACACCCGAGGGCACACCATCCCTGATCTGCTCAAGAGTGGGCAGGTTCCCAGTAATCGTGACTCGATGCTCACCATCCAAATCCAAAGGATCATTGATGGTGGAATTCAATAACTCCTGGAGATAATCCACGAGCTGCGATGGCAATAAACCACGCCAGGAATCACGATCGCCAGATTCCCAGGCTGTGAGCTGGAGCTGGAACTCACGCAGAGGCTCGGTGATAGATGCAGCCAAAGCGGAACGCTCTGATTCGCCGAGGAACTGGGCCAGGGAACCGTCACCACTAAGGCCCTCGCTGATTAAACCAACAGCAGAATCTGCAAGAATCGCTGCAGCAGCAATCAGACAAGTGAGCGGCTGATTGGACCAACCTGTCAGGTTATTGAAATGCTCCTGCTCGCCATCACGCAGAGCTTCAAGTATTTCACGTCGATATTGATAATCATTGAACTCAATCTGGCGCATGGCTGTCCAGACAGCAGGTTTCAGGCTGGCAAGATCATTCCATTGCTGCATCGAAGTGAAACCAACCTCTTCCTCCGTGCCAGCCAGAATCTCCCAGGCATCACCATCAAGCCTCAAGATGTGATTCGCAGGGGCGTGATCCAACTGCATGAACCACTGCATCAACTCCTGATTGCCCGTGAGAAGTTCGCTGGCAAAACTGCGTGCTGCGGGATCCCCCAAAAGCTGGGGTACATCATCAAGCAGATCAAAAGCACAGAGGAGATCACACCAACTACCTGTTTGATCTGTGCGATTCCATAAATCAACCAGATCAGAGATGGCACCGGGGGTGACAGCCACGGCAATGGCAGCTGTTTCAATCCCCTGACCAATTGAATCAAAGCCAAGCCCCTCCTCTGGTGAGAGCCAAAGCGGCAACAATGAAACTTCTGGATCACTCAGAGCATCAAGAACCTGGCCAGCAATGTCGGAGACAGCATCCGAGCGCAACTTCTCAGCTTGCTCGCGACTGGCAGTCGCTTTTTCCAGCATTGGCGTGAGCTCTGGGATCCGGCCAAGGAGATTGCTGAGGGTGCCCTCCTGACCAAATTCCTCCTGAAGGTTGTCAAGCCCCCAAAACAACAAACCAGGCCCAAGAAGTTCCTTGGTGAAGAAATCGCCATCACCAAAGAGAATATTCATCAACACCTGGACATCAGAGCTTCCATAGGAAGCGGTGAAATCACAGAGCAACTGAGTCCAATTCAGGCTGAGATCCGTTCCTGATTCAGAAATCTCCCAAGTGGTGGCGATACTTCCTTCACCCTGCAAGCGCGGCGGACCACTGAGATCAACCGAGACAAAGCGGGCCGACGAATCACGGGGCTCATCCCCCATTTCCCACTGCAGGGTGTAGGTGCCCGTGGGATCAACATACGTGCGTTCCTCAGCTTCATTGGCATAGGGGCGTTTGGTGAGCGGAGGAATTAATGCATCAAGTTCAGCAAGGCTGATCGTTTGCCCATAGGCCGCAGCTCGATCAGGAATGATTTCCCGCAGATAATCGCGCACTGCCATGGCCCGAGCAGCGGCAAGGCCTGCATTATTGGCAAGGTAATCAGCAGCGCTGAGTTGACCCTGGAGATTGCTTGACAGCGGCTCTGGATCCGTTGAAGCAAGGATCGAAACAGACTTAAGTTCATAATCTTCATCAAATAAGCGATTCACCTCGGCCAAAATTGCCTGCTCATCTGCAGGTGAAAGCTGATACTTTCCCGAACCAAAACCAGCCTGATCAAATGTATCTTGGAAATAATTAATCGTTATCTCTTCGGAAAGCATCTGAAGTCGCTCACCCTGCTCCCCCGAAGGAGTTAATGCATAAATCTCAAAATCAGAAGACCCAGCATTCACTGGCTTGAGATAGAGATTGAAACTGGAGTCCTCATCCCAGCCACGGGGAGTCGCACTACCCACCACCAAGTCTGGCAGTTCTGTGCCAGCCGCTGGATTGAACTGCAATTCCTTGCCCGCACCGATGAAATCACGCAACCCCTGATGCTCAATGCGCAGCAGGCCGGCATCAGGATCAAAGGCACCGAGATCAAGGCTGGCTGTGTGCGTCGTGATCGTGGCTTCAGGCGGCGTGCCCATCAGATTCTTCAGCAGAGAGATGAATCCATCCACCATCCCCACCACATGCAGAATCTGCTGACGGTGCAACAACCAATTGATATCCCCAGTGGCGTCATAGGCGCCGCTAGAGGTCCCAAAACCAGGTAGCTCAATGGTGCTTGGGTCTGAATCAATAACGCCGTAACGATGCAGAACCTCAATATCATCAGCTGGATCTGGAAGATCAATCAGGGAAAGTGGAAGCTGACTATCGGCGATATAAATAAATTGACCGCCAGCACGCTCAGCCAGGCTCTCAAATGAAGTAATTCGGGCAGGACTATAACTATGACCACCATGAAAGTTTGCGACACCACCAATCAGCAGATCCAACACCGTTGGCGATTCAGGAGAATCGGGATACACATCAAAACTGGTGAGCTTTAACTCACCAGGCATGTAACCATCACCAGCAAGAGGAATCACATCACCAATGGTGACGTTATGAGACACATCGGCTGATGGCTGAACATCCCAGCCATTGCCATCGAGAGCGACATCAAGCTGCCAATCCTGCACACCTGGTGGTGCAAAAGTGACGGTGCGATAGAGCGGCAAACCACCAGTTTCCACCACATTGAGGCCAAGCGCATCATTGACCCGGAGACTAGCTAAACCCGAAAGATAACCATCAAGGCTACTGGAGAAATCATCGGCGAGCAACTCAAATGGATTGGGGGATGAGGATTCTGATTCTTCGGCCTCGCTTTCATCAAAAACACCGGCTAAATTTAAAATAATGGCAGTATTCAGGGTTCCAGCAAGCACATTTTTCCAGCTGAAACCATTGGAATTAGGATCACCGATAGCTTCAGCCAACAGATCTTTGGCGCCCTGAATAGCAGCCACCACCCCATCACCAACAACAGCCCCAAAGGGCTGAATGAGGTTGTCAACGATGGCAACACCTGTGGCTTCTGGATCCAGAAATGTAAGGGCAAACTGCTGGGCCAGTGAAGCCCCAAGGCTGTGGCCCGTGAGGCTCAATGGAACACTGCTGCCATCGTGGAGATGGGGGAGCGACCAGCTCACCACCTCATCGAGCACCTGCCCCACATTGGTGAGGTATTGAACGATGCCAACACCTGCAGGATTGGCATCATCAATTTTGCCGGCAAGATTATCGGTACCTTGAAACGAAAGAATGGGGTAATCGAGCTGAGGGCGAATGAAGGCCTCACTCCAATCGGGAGATGCCGGTAATACCGGGGTTTGCCCCCCTGTACCGGTAAGAACAGCAAACGAGGCCATAAACCCCGAAGCTGACGTTTCACCCCAGCTGCCAGCAGCAGCAGATTCACCGTCGAATGCTGTGGCACCAAACACATGCTCGAGCTGGAGGTGCTCGCCAATGGTGCTTGCTTCCCAGCCAAGACCGGCATACAGGCGGCTCAAATCAAGGCTGAAGCTCACTGGCTCGGATGCCCCCGCTTGAGCGGAAGGCTGCAACGTGAGACCCGCCCCATCAGCCAGGTGATTCACGTCAGTCCAATTCACCTCTGCCTGAGTGAGGGCATCGAACAAGGCGTAGGCCGCTGCTGCATCAGCCTCTGCAAACAAGCGAAAGCCAGAAATCTGCTCTGGCGTGGCCTGCTCGATCCAGGGCACGGCAATTAGGCCCACACGTTCGCCAGTGAGGGGTGCACCATCACTGAGAAGCTGCAGCGCTGACTGCTCATTGAGCGCTGCGCTGAGCCACAAGGGCTGAGTGATCACCTCCGTGTTCTCTTCTCCGAGATTGAGACCAAAGGCGTGCTTCAAATGGATGGGGTCGCCGGGATCCAGGCTCAACAGGGTTGTGGGTTGGGCCTCTGCCCCCAGCTGCACCTCGGCGTCCACCCCAGTGGCATAGCTGGGCAGCGGAGCGTTAATGGCGGAAGCAAAGGAATCCAGCTCAGTGATCACCTGACCCAGCAGCCCGTAACGGGCCGGATCCGATTCGTCGTCACCGAAGGTGGCCCGCACCCACTCGTTGGTACTGCCGCGCAGATCCAGCATCGGCACTTCGCCGTAACCCACACCAAGAGCCAACCGTTCAAAGAACTGATCACTCAGCTCACCGAGCTCCAACGCCAGAGCTGGAGCTGCAGCATCAGTGCCCAGATAGAGAAAGCCTGTGTCATTGCGCAGGCGCAAGGCCTCCACAGTGCCGGCAGGAACAATCTGTGCATCACCGGGTTGACTCAGCCCCGTGGCCAGGCGCACCAGGCCTTCAGCAAAAATCTTGCCCTCATCTCCGGCAGGCTCAGCCAACTGCAAGCGCTCCTGCAGCTGGTGCCCCAACTGTTCCGCCAGCATCTCGGCCAGCTCCACCACCGTGGCGTGCTCTGCCCAGCCGCGGTTGATGAACAATTGCCCCTCACCGTTGAGGAGCGACCAACCTGCGGTGAAGCCAGAAAAGCGATCCTCAAACAGGCGATCCGCACCCACCAGGCTGTAGCCAGCCGCCGTTAGGCCGGGCAACAGGCTGTCGAGATCCACTGCCTCACCAACCAACTGGGCTGATGCCAGGGGTTCACCAGCCATGAACACCGGCGCCAGGTCATCCGCGCCATTGGCGGGATTGAGATCGGCCAGCAGGGCGGTCACAGCTGTCTGCCCCCCCACGGCATCCCGAGCCAGGGCCTCACCAGGTGGATCACCACCTGGATCAACGCCGTTGGCCTCACACAGCAGCCGAAGCACCCCATCAGCGGATGCTTGGAGCTGATCACTCAGCCAACTGGAGATCAACCCACGGGCAGCAGCAAGCCGGTCGTCAAGGCTGCTGAGCACAGGAAAGTTGATGGTCATGGCAACAGTGCTGGTGAATGCGGCCCGCTTCAGCAGGAAATCGCTCCACTGGTGCCATCACCCGCGGGCCGGGGGGGGGTGACATCAACCCAATAGATGTGTCATCGAAAGACAACACATCTGATTTGAACGTTGTATTTACGACTCAGCAGAATCGGTGTTTTGCAGCTTCAAGAAGGCGTCAGGATTTTCCAGGGCCAAACGCAGTTGTGCCATCAAGGCCCGCCGCCCCACATCCATCAGGGCCAGTTGATTGCGGGTTCGTTTGATCTCATCTTCTGAGGAGCGGATCGCCGCCACCAACTGGCGGGACTGCTCACTCATTTCGTTCACAGCATAGGTTTTGCCGGCCAGGGTGATGGAAGGCTCCTGGGAGGTAGCGGCCTGGGGGGTGGATGTCATCAGCGGCTGAATCAGGCGACAAGTTTGGTGAAACAAACCATCCAAAATGCAAATCAATGCACCTGGAGGAAACCAGAACCCGCACTACAGCGAGAGTCAGGTCAGTTTTATAAGACCATTCAGCCTGTTTGGAACGAGTCTCAATTGAGCGAGTCGTTCTTTGCATCGAACAACGCCGCTGCGCTCAATCCAGCTGAGGGTTGATCAACAGCTGATGCACCAACGCAGAACGCTGCTGGGCAGCAATCCGCTCAGCCGAGAGGGGTTGATCCAGGCAGGCCTCCCAGGCGGAGCTGATCACTGAGGCCTGATCAGGCAGGGAGGCCAGATCCAGCTGCTCACAGGACAGCGCCGCCGCCGCTGCAGCCACCTTCGGGTCGTAACTGAGGGCCGCCACGGGCGCACCAGCCAGGGCACCAAGGATCAGAGCGTGGAGGCGCATGGCCAGCACCAAGCCCGCACCGCTGAACACCGCCATGGCCTGCTCCGGCGTGCTGGCCTGCAGCTGACGGGAGCGAGCCAGCAGGCGATGGGGCACCAGCCCCTGCTCGCGCAGCTGATTCAACAGAGTCACATCCTGCCCCTGATGAAACGGCAGCCAGAGCACCTCTCGCTGGCTGCGGGCAGCCAAGCCATCAAGGGCGTTGAGAAGCAGCCCCCAGTGATGGGATTGCAGCAGAGAGGTTGGGCGCCAGCAGAGCACGATCGGGCCATGGCGCCCGCGCCAGTGCTGCGGCTGCAGGCTCCACACCGGATCACAACCCCAGCCATCGGCAGGCTGCCGCGGACGCCCCAGGGCGGTGGCCAGCTCAGCGGATGCGGCATCACGCCAGCTGGCAGCTGAAACCAGGGGCAACAAGCAACGCACCAGGGCGCGACTGCGCCGGCGGCGCAGGGGCCCCAAACCCTGACCCCAAAGCACAACAGGCTTGCGCTGGAGTCGAGCGGCCGTGATCAGAGCGGCGTAATAGAGGAGGCTGCGAAAGCTGGTGCTGTCCTGCAGCAGGCTGCCACCGCCGAACACCACGCCATCACTGAGGTCCAGGGCCTGGAGCACCGCCTTGAGGCTGCGACGGTCACAGCTGCGCACACCAAAACGCTGCTGCACAAGGTACTGATCAGCAGCGGTGATGCAGGGATCACAGCCAGCGGGAAGCTGGGCCAGCAGCGCCTGCAACAGGGCGTCATCGCCGAGGTTGTGTTCGCCGTAGTAGCCACAGAGCAGTGGCTGGCGCGGAAACACTGGGGAACGGAGCACAGGCTGCAGCCGATGGCCCGTACATTACGGGCGCTGCTTGTGGTGTGATGCACGCCCTCTCGTTCCACACCTGGGTGATCCACATCAGCTCAGTTCTGGAGTGGATGCTGGCGATCGCCGCAGTACTGGCCTGGGGGGAGCGGCGCAGGGAACCGGAATGGCGCTGGCTGGCCCTGGCGATGCTGCCGGCGCTGGCAAGCGCTCTGTGCGCCTGCACCTGGCATGTGTTCGATAACGCCCAGGGGTTGCACTGGCTGGTGACCCTGCAAGCCGGGCTCACCCTGATGGGCAACAGCACCCTGGCCTTGGCGGCTTGGCACCTGTATCGCCGCAGACCCCAGCTGAAGTCGTGAGCACCACCCCATGACCAACGATCCAGCAGCTCCTCTGTTCGCCGCCTCGTTGCTGCCCTACCTGCTGTTTCTCTGGTGGGGCTGGCGCAGCCGGCGCTTCCCCCCCCTGGCGCTGCTGGGCTTCAGCCTCACCCTGCTGTTTGTGCTGGTGACGATCGTGGCGGCCGTGGTGGCCCAGCTGCGCTACGGGGCTGAGTTGGCCAATGTGGATTGGCTCCATGGCGGTGCCGAAGCCTTCCTCAGCCTGAGCAATTTGGTTCTGCTGCTGGGATTCGGGGGTGAACAAGTCTTACGGGCCCAGGCAAAGGGGACCAAAGCCACGGATGATCAAGCGGGTTTTCCCATCTCGTCGACCGACACGAGGCAATCCTCACCATGACCGTGCTCCCCACCCTGATGAGCCCTGTGCTGGCTCTCACCCCGGCGATCGTGACCTGGACGCCGAAGGTGGCTCTGGTGATGATCCTCTGCAATGTGATCGCCATCGCCATCGGCAAGGCCACCATCAAGCACCCCAACGTGGGCATGGATCTGCCCAACAACAGCTTCTTTGGTGGCATGGGCCACGGCGCCATGCTGGCCTGCACCAGCCTTGGCCACGCCATTGGCATTGGCGCCATCCAGGGCCTTGCAGCCACCGGCGTGCTCTGAAGCTCACTCGCTCCGGGTCAACGGCCGATGCCAAGCAGGTAGGGCAGGGCCCGGAGCCCGAATCGTTCAAATCGATAATCAAACAGCAGCGCTGAGAGATCCTCAGCGCTGCACTGTTCGAGCACCCCGAGCCAATGCTCCAGCCGCCGATCGGCTGATGAGTTCTGCAGGCCCAGCCAGGTGCGCCGGCCCAGGCGACCACTGAGGGCCCAGCGCCAGCCCAGGGTGCTGCTGAGGCGCTGCTGATAGCGGCCTGCAAGTGCCACCGCATTGCTGCGCCGCTGACGCAAGGCCTGCAGCAAAAGAGGCGCCAGCACCCGGGCGCTGAGCATGGCGTAGCGGATGCCTTCGCCCCCCAAGAGATTGCCGGTGCTCACGGCATCACCAAGCGCCAGAAGCTGCCCGCGACCATGGGGGTCGCTGCGGCGCACCCTGCTGCGGATCTCACCGCCATGGCGATCCAAGACAACGCCATGGCCCAACCCAGTGAGCCGCAGCAGGCGCTGCTGCAGCTGCTGCAACGGCGGTTGCTCTCGCCCTGGCTCACACAGGCGGCACACCCCCACCTTAAGCAGGCCGGTCTGCATCGGAAACACCCAGCCATAACCCTGAGGCACCCAGGCACTGCCAAGCACAAAACTCAGCTGGTCCGCCCAGCGCTGCCACTCCTGCTGAGGCAGCTGCAGCAACCATTCCACCCCCACGCCCCGCAGCATGGGATCAGCTGGGCTGCTCGGTTCACCGATCAGCGATCGCTGCTGCCCTGTGGCATCCACCACCCAGGTGCTGTGCAGCCGCTGCAGCTCCCCGCACCTGTTGCGCAGGGTGGTGATCAAACTGCCATCCGCCTGGGGCTCACAGGCCAGGGCGCTCCAGCCCAGGAACACCTGGCCGCCAAAACTCTGCACCTGCTGGGCCAGCCACTGCCGCAAGGCTGCAAAATCCAACACCACCCCCAGGGGCTGGCCGTGGTGCCAGCTTCGCCAACGGGCGCTGGGACCCAGCAATTGCCAACGGGACCAACGGCTGCCGAGCACCTCAGCCGGTAAACCCAGCTCCAGAAAGGCAGGCAACGGCATGGCTGCACTGCTGAAAGCAGCGCGCTTGAGATCGGGCAGGCGGTCCACCAGGGTCACGCTGATGCCGGCAACAGCAAGCTGCCGGGCCAGTTCACCCCCGCCGGGGCCAGCCCCGACCACCAGCACAGTGGTGCGCTGCAGGGTCAGACGCCGATGGGCTGGCGGCTGACGCCTGAAGGCAGTGAAGCGGCAAAGCGCTGCATGATGCGCTCCACCATCTGCCGTGGCGTGAGGCCCAGGGCTTCCTTGGATTGATCCGGCGTGGCGTGATCCACCAGCACATCGGGAATACCGAGGCGCAACACAGGAACCAACACATCGTGATCCTGCAGCGCTTCGAGCACAGCAGCGCCGAAACCACCAGCGAGGCAGCCCTCTTCCATGGTGACCACACGACCGATCCGCTTGGCCTGCGGCACCAGCAGGGTTTCATCCAACGGGCGCAGGAAACGGGCATTCACCACGGTGGCCGCGATGCCGTGCTCCTGAAGCAGAGCCGCCGTGGCCACAGCCGGCGCCACCATGGAGCCATAGGCCACGATCAGCAGGTCGTCGCCCTCAGCTAGCAGCTCTGCCTTACCGATCTCAAGCGGCTCCCAGCCTTCCTCCAGCAGAGGCACCCCTTCACCAGAACCGCGGGGAATGCGCAGGGCGGTGGGTCCACTGTGCTGGAGGCTGGTCACCAACATGCGCTGCAACTCGGCTTCATCCTTGGGTGCCATCACCGTGAAGTTGGGCACGCAGCGCAGATAGGAAATGTCGTACTGACCCTGGTGGGTTGGGCCATCAGCGCCAACGATGCCGGCGCGATCCAGCACAAACGTGACCGGCAGGTTCTGAATGCCTACATCGTGGATCAACTGGTCAAACGCGCGCTGCAGGAAGGTGCTGTAGATCGCCACCACAGGACGCAACCCATCGCAGGCCATGCCACCGGCGAGGGTGACGGCGTGCTGCTCAGCAATGCCGACATCGATGTATTGGTCGGGAAGAGCCTTCTGCAGCAGATCAAGACCCGTGCCGGTGGCCATGGCCGCCGTGATGCCCACGATGCGGGGGTTCTGCTCGCACAGCTTGACCAGGGTTTGGCCAAACACCTTGCTGTAGCTCGGCGGCTTTGGCTTCTTGGCTGGATAGGACTTGCCGGTTGTGAGGTCGAAGGCTGATTGGGCGTGGTAACCAACCTGATCGGCTTCGGCGTAGCGGTAGCCCTTGCCTTTGGTGGTGGCCACGTGAACCAGCACCGGACCCTCGCAGCGGTGGGCTTCCTGGAATGTGCGCACCATGGCGCCGATGTCATGGCCATCGACCGGACCCATGTAGGTGAAGCCCAGTTCTTCAAACACGGCACCCACCTTGGGCACCGCCAGGCGCTTCATGCCCTCCTTGAGGCGATTGAGCTCAGAAGGGAGCTGTCCCTGCATGAAGGGCAGGTGCTTCACCGCCTCCTCAGCGCTGTCGGTGAGGAACTGCATGGGCGGGCTGAGCCGCATGCGGTTGAGGTGATTGGAGAGGGCACCAACCGGTGGTGAGATCGACATGTCGTTGTCGTTCAACACCACCAGCAAGCGAGTGCTGGGCAGATGACCTGCATGGTTGATGGCCTCCAGGGCCATGCCACCGGTGAGGGCACCATCGCCAATCACCGCAACGCATTTGTGGTCCTGGCCTTGGCGATCCCGGGCCACCGCCATGCCAAGGGCAGCAGAAATGCTGGTGGAGGCGTGACCTGCGCCGAAGTGGTCGAACCGGCTCTCACAACGTTTGAGATAACCAGCCACCCCATCCTTCTGGCGCAGGGTGTGGAAATTGACGTACCGCCCGGTGATCAGTTTGTGGGGATAGGCCTGGTGGCCCACATCCCAGACCACCCGATCCTGATCGAGATCAAGAGTTTGATACAGCGCCAGGGTGAGCTCCACAACCCCTAGACCTGGCCCGAGGTGTCCACCGCTGGTGGACACCGTTTCAAGATGCTTTTCCCGAATCTGACGCGCAACAGCTTCGAGCTCCGCGGTGCTCAGCCCGTGCAACTGATTGGGATGAGTCAGCTCGCTGAGATGCATTCGGCCGCCGTGCCCGTAAGAGGCGAATCTAGTGCCTGCAATCCAGCAACCGGTGACGCGGTTGCCACTGACAGCAGAGGATGGGCCTCAGACAACGGGATTGGATGGAGGGATATCTGCAGCGGATCCTGCGGGCCAGGGTCTATGAGGTGGCGCAGGAAACACCGCTGGAGCCAGCGGTGCGCTTATCAGCGCGGCTGAACCAACAAGTGCTGCTTAAACGCGAGGACCTGCAGCCGGTGTTCTCGTTCAAGTTGCGCGGAGCGTTCAATCTGATGGCACAGCTGCCCAAGGAGCAGCTGCAGCGGGGTGTGATCGCCGCCAGCGCTGGCAACCATGCCCAGGGGGTGGCCCTGGCGGCCCAGCACCTGGGCTGCACCGCCGTGATCGTGATGCCGATCACCACCCCACGCACCAAAGTGGATGCCGTACGCAGCCGCGGCGCCGAGGTGGTGCTGCATGGCGACACCTTTGATGAAGCCCAGGCCCACGCCCGCAGCCTTGAGCAACAGCGCCAGCTCTGCTTCATCCATCCCTTCGACGATCCCGAGGTGATCGCCGGCCAGGGCACGATCGGGCTCGAAATCCTGCGCCAGTGCAGCGATCCACCGCAGGCGATCTACCTGGCCGTGGGGGGTGGCGGGTTGATCAGCGGCGTTGGGGCCTACGTGAAATCACTCTGGCCTTCAGTTCAGATCATCGGCGTGGAGCCTGTGGATGCCGATGCCATGACGCGCTCCCTCAGCGCCGGTGAGCGGGTGCGCCTGGAGCAGGTGGGCCTATTCGCCGATGGGGTAGCCGTGCGCGAGGTGGGCGAGGAAACCTTCCGTTTGGCTCAGCAGGTGGTGGATCGCATGGTGACGGTGGACAGCGATGCCATCTGCGCCGCCATCAAAGATGTGTTTGAGGACACCCGCTCGATCCTGGAACCTGCCGGCGCCTTAGCCGTGGCAGGGCTAAAGGCCGATGCGCACAACTGGCCAAGCAACAGTGCGCTGGTGGCCGTGGCCTGCGGGGCCAACATGAATTTCGAGCGGCTGCGCTTCGTGGCTGAACGGGCCGCTTTGGGCGAAGAGCGCGAGGCGATGTTCGCCGTGGAAATCCCGGAGGAAGCGGGCAGCCTCAAGCGCTTCTGCCAGGTACTAGGCAACCACAACCTCACCGAATTCAGCTATCGCCGCTCCGGCAGCGGCAAAGCCCAGATTTTTGTGGGGGTGGAAATCAGCAACCGCAGCGATGCCCAGCGGCTGATGGGCGATCTGGAGGCCAACAGCTTTGCCTGTGTGGATCTCTCCGGCAACGAGCTGGCCAAGTTGCACCTGCGCCACATGGTGGGCGGCCGCTTCCCCGAAGCGGCGCGCGGCAGCAGTGACCTGCAGGAACTGCTCTACCGCTTTGAGTTCCCAGAGCGCCCCGGAGCACTGATGGCCTTTGTGGATGCGCTCCATCCGGGCTGGAGCATCAGCATCTTTCATTACCGCAACCAGGGATCCGATGTGGGCCGGATCGTGGTAGGCGTGCAGGTACCCACTGGCGAACGCCAACAGTGGGAACACTTTCTGCAGCAATTGCCGTTCCCCAGCTGGGAGGAAACGCACAACCCCGCCTATCAGCTGTTCCTGGCTTGAAACCAGGGCGACAGCTACGGTGCGATGAATCACACCCCTCGGAGGTTGTCAGCCAGGTGTGAGCGATGACCAGCCTCTCCGCCATCTCCCTGCCCGCCCGGCTTGAGGCGATCCTCTATCTCAAGGGTCGCTGCCTCAGCCTGGCGGAACTGAGCGAATTGGCCGGTGTCAGCCGCGATGAGGTGGAGCTGGCTCTGATCACCTTGATGGCGGATTACGCCCACCGCGATACGGCGTTAGAAATTCGGCAGGACAACGAGGGGTACAGCTTGCAGCTGCGCACCGATCTGGCCGCTCTGGTTCAGGAGCTGGTTCCGGTTGATCTGAGCACCGCGTGCCTGCGCACCCTGGCCACCGTGGCCCTCAAGAAGCGCCTGTTGCAATCGGAATTGGTGGATCTCCGGGGCAGCGGTGCGTACGACCACATCAAGGAGCTGCTGGAACGGGGATTCATCGAACGCAAGCGCCAAAGCGACGGCCGTTCGTATTGGATAAGCCTCACAGAAAAGTTTCACCGCACCTTTTCAATTTCAATGCCGGCGGAAGCTGGATAGATTCAGGCCACTTCCCCATCGTTCATGGACCTCAGCTTCCTTCTGGGCGTGCTGGCCCAAACCCTCAGCATCTACACCGTGGTGCTGATTGTGCGGGTGCTCCTCAGCTGGTTCCCGAACCTGGACTGGGGCAATCCGGTGCTGAGTGCGGTGAGCTCAATCACCGACCCTTACTTGAATGTGTTCCGTGGCTTGATCCCGCCCCTGGGAGGCCTGGATCTCTCCGCGATCATTGCCTTCATCGCCTTGAATCTGGCGCAGCAACTGCTGACCAGCGCCAGCATTTCGATGATGGGCGGTTTCGGCTACTGATGCCCCACATCAGGGCTGTTTTCACGGATCACATAGCCCGTGAAGGCATCTCCGTGAACGATGCTGTTGGTGATGGCGATGGCGTTCTCAAGCGCCACCTGGTGCACCGCAGCCAGTGAGACGCTCAGCAGCTCCGACACCTCATCCGACATGTGTTCGGGGTGCATCGCCAAACGAATCTTGGCGGCCTGCTCCGGCGTCGCCGCCTCAAGGCAGCTGGCCATCAACTGGGCAAAGAGATGGGCAGCGGCCTCTTCAGAGGGGCTCAGCTGACCTGCTTCGCTGCGCATCGTGCTGCCGTCGGAGTTTCATCTTGAAGCCATAACGGCGTGGCGGCTACCCCCACCGAGCACAACAAGACAAACCTGGCATTGGCGCCAAGCCCGCTCAGCCAAGCCCCCCTCTGGGCGCTGGGTTGTCAACGCGGAGCAAGCGACTCGATAAGGCTGGGTAGATCATCACTGTGGCCACCGCAGCTGCCACGAGAACCGTGGCTTGAGGCGCCGAGAGCACCGAACGCTGTAAGGCCAGCATGCTGATGGCCACCACCAATGGCAGCTGGGTGCCGCAATCCAAGGCCAAAGCCAAGCGGCTTCGCAATGCAAGGGAATGGCGGTGCAGGACCAGCAACGGCAGACCACGCACCAGCAGCATCACGAGAGCCAGCAACGGGATCCACAGCACCATCAAGGGTTGAACCAACAGCAAGCTGAAATCCAGCTGCATGCCGGAATCGATGAAAAAGAGGGGGATCAGAAACCCACCACCGATGCCATCGAGGCGCTCGGCCAAGGCCTGCCGTTGACGGGACTGGATGCCGAAGCGCAGCAGAACGCCAGTAACCAATGCCCCGAGCACCAGATTGATCTCCACCATCTGGCCAATCAGGATCATCACCACCAGCAGCAACATCGCCAGACGGATTGGCAGCTGCGAAGAACTGTTCATGGTGCGCTCCAGCAGACGCTCCCAGCGATGGCGATGGCTCACCACCAACCACAACAAAGCGCCGCAGAGAGCGCTGAACATCAGGATCATCAACACCTGCCAGGCCAGACGATCTGCTTGAGCCACCACCAGGCTGATCAAGAGGGTGGGCATCACCTCCCCGAGCACAGCCGCCGACACCATGGTGTTGGCAAACCCAGCGGGCAGAGAACCACGATCACGCAGCAACGGTTGCACCACACCCAGCGCTGAGGTGCTCAAGGCCAGCACCAACCAAGGCAGTGCAGCAGGGGGGAAGCCATGGAGCACAACCAAAACGGCACTGATGGCCAGGGCTAACGCCGCAGAAGCAAACCAGCTCCACCAGGCCAGCCGCAACGCACGGCCACGCACCATGTCAGGTTCGATTTCAAAACCCACCCGCATGAACAACACGGCCATGCCCAGGGTGGACAACGCAGTGAGTACAGGAGTTCCGCTGCTGATCGCCACATGCATGGGGGCATCAGCCATCTGCTGATTGAGGTGCAAGCCATGGGGCCCTATCAGGATGCCCAGCAACAACTCCAGCACCGGTGCAGGGATCGCCAACCACGGCAGCAGCGATGGCAACCAGGCCGCCAAAGCCATCACCACAAACAACAGGGTGATCTGTGGCTCGTAATTACTCATCAGGGAAGAGCTGGCCGCAAAGGCGATGAAGGTGATGCCAGCACTTCAACCATGGCCAGAACTCCGTGGCTTGGGAGCTGGGTCGTTCTTCCTATTACCAAGCCAACGCAAGCGCGCTAGACCAATGTCAGACGCCGCTATGGCCGGGAAAGGGCACCAACCCATGCCCCTCAATTCACACAGCAATGGAGGTTTCCATGTTTGACCTCTTGGCCTATCCACCACTGGCTTACACACCCCTCTGGCTCAATGGGTGGTATGAGCCTGTGCGCAATGCATTCGTACCGGAACACGATCTAGCCATCGAGAATCACGATCAGTTTTGGGACCGTGAATGCAAACTTCACCCAGAAGCCCTGGGCTGACGGGACTTTGACGAATAAAACGATCTCAAAAAGCCAAATCAATGGGCAAGCCCCGTCTCCATCAGGTGGGGCTTTGTTGTGATTATTTTGATGAATAAGGCAAAACCAAGGTGCTGCCACACCAAACAGCGATGTCTTGCCGCAAAGTCAACAGCTGATAAAACCAATCTGTTGAAGATGCAACCCTCAAACGATCATGAAGAGGCGCCTTAAATGAACAAACCTCATGAGGTTTTCAACGGATCCACCCCCTGATTCAAACGGGAAGGATCGGCAAAACAACTGCACAGAGCTCCAACCATCGCCCGACAGCATCAACAGCCATCAACCGGCCAGCTCCTGCTCCAAAGGCAGCAGTTCATCATCAACGCCGGCTCTGGTGCGCACCGGTGCGGTGAAGCCGCGCGCCCGGGCCTTCCGCACGCTGAACGGCCCTGGAGTGCCAGCGGGGATGGAAAGGCGTAAGGCGAAGGGGGAGCGCCCAGGGGGCACATCACCGATGGATCCCACCCTGGTGCGATTGGCCAGGGCGGGTTCACCACTGCCATCAAGGATCTGAGCGAACACATCGGTGTCCACCACTGCCCGCTTACCAGGGTTGATCACCACCCCCCGCAGGGCGTAGCAACTGGCCCCCACTGGCCGGCGTAGCTCCGGCTGGGCGGCGGCGTCATCGGTGGGGCAAGGCTCCACCACCGGATCGCTCACTACAAGATCAGCCGCCCAGGCCGCGGCGGGATGCCAGAGCAGTAGGGCCAGAACAAATGCCAATACCCGTGTCATCGCTGATCACCACTTCCAGAAATCACCTGGCGTGCTGCGCGACTGGCCAGCTTGTCGAGGTTGGCTTGCGCCACGCTCTCAAGGCTGCAGCCCAGTTCAGCCGCCAACTGCGACACGTACCAGAGCACATCGCCCAGTTCCAAAGCAATGGCCTCACGGCGCTCGGCATTGAAATCACCGCCGTGATCACGCAGCACCTTTTTCACTTTGTCGGCCACCTCACCGGCTTCACCGCAGAGACCGAGGGCGGGATAGATGGGATTCTCTCCACGACTGGGGTATTGCGCCGTCGACCGGGCGCGCTGCTGGTAGGTGTTGAGATCCATGGGAACGGTCCGGTGATAGCTTCCGCAACGCTTTAGGCCCGGTTCATGCCCATGCCCGACCACCAGCGACGTACGAAGATCGTCGCCACCATCGGGCCAGCCACCGAATCAGCGGAGCAGATCCGTGCCCTGATTCTCGCCGGTGCCACCACCTTCCGGCTGAATTTCTCCCACGGGGACCATGAGGAGCACGCTCAGCGGGCGGCCACGATTCGCCAGGTGGCCCATGAACTGGGCGTTCATGTGGGCATCCTGCAAGACCTCCAAGGGCCCAAGATCCGCCTTGGTCGTTTTGCCAATGGGCCGATCACCCTGGCCAAGGGCGATTCGTTTGCTCTGACCGCACGGGATGTGGCCTGCGATCAGCACATCGCCACGGTCACCTACGACAAGCTCGCCAAAGAAGTTGAGCCTGGTAGCCGCATCCTTCTCGATGACGGCAAGGTGGAGATGCTGGTCGACTGGATCGACCAGGCCGAAGAAACCCTGCACTGCAAGGTGACTGTTGGCGGCAAGCTCTCCAACAACAAGGGCGTCAACTTTCCCGACTGCCTCCTCTCTGTTCGCGCCCTCACCGGCAAAGACCGCAACGATCTGGCCTTTGGTTTGCAGCTGGGTGTGGACTGGGTGGCCCTCAGCTTTGTGCGCAACCCCTCCGATATGGAGGAGATCCGCGAACTGATCAGCTCCCTCGGTTACTCCACCCCAGTGGTGGCGAAGATCGAGAAATTCGAAGCGATCGACCAGATCGACGCGATCCTGCCGCTCTGTGATGGCGTGATGGTGGCCCGGGGTGACCTGGGCGTGGAAATGGCCGCCGAGGAAGTGCCGCTGCTGCAGAAGGAGTTGATCCGCAAGGCCAACTCCATGGGGATCCCGATCATCACGGCCACCCAGATGCTCGACAGCATGGTGGCCAATGCCCGCCCCACCCGCGCGGAGGTGAGCGATGTGGCCAATGCCATCCTCGATGGCACCGACGCCGTGATGCTCTCCAACGAAACGGCCGTGGGTGAGTACGCCGTGGAAGCGGTGGAAACGATGGCGAGCATCGCCCGCCGGATCGAAAAGGATTACCCCAACCGCCAGCCAGACACCCAGCTGGCCTGCACGATTCCAAACGCCATCAGCATGGCGGTGAGCACCATCGCCACCCAGCTGGATGCCGCAGCGATCCTGCCGCTCACCAAGAGTGGAGCCACGGCCCGCAATGTGAGCAAATTCCGCCCCTCCACGCCGATCCTGGCGATCACCAACGATGTGAAGGTGGCACGGCAACTGCAGCTGGTGTGGGGCGTGAACCCCCTGGTGATTGCCACCCAGTCATCCACCAGCCGCACCTTCAGCATGGCGATGGGTGTCGCCCAGGAGCAGAACCTGCTGCAGGAAGGTGATCTGGTGATTGAAACCGCCGGCACCCTCTCAGGCGTGAGCGGCTCCACCGATCTGGTGAAAGTGGGCATTGTTTCGGCTGTGCTGGGCCGGGGCGTGGGCTATGGCGGCCAGTCGGTGAGCGGCAAGGTGCGTGTGGCTCAGACCGCAGAGGATGCCGCCCGCATCGAACCGGGAGAAATCCTGGTCACCAAGTGCACCAGTGCCTCCTTCCTCGAAGCGATCCGCCGCTCCGGTGGCGTGATCACCGAGGAAGACGGCAGCCAGAGCCATGCGGCGGTGATCGGCCAACGCCTGGGAATTCCTGTGATCACCGGTGTGGCCAATGCCACCCGCGACGTGCACCAAGGCGAGGTGGTTACGCTCGACATTCGCCACGGCGTGGTGCACCGCGGCACCTCCATCCATGACCACAGCAGCCCCGACACGATCGGTTAAACCCGAGGCGGTCGCCATCGCGGCACGCCTGCCCCTGCGGGAAACAGCCCGCATGGCCCTGGGGGCCCTGGGAGCCAATCGATTGCGCTCGGCCCTGACGATGCTGGGCATCGTGATCGGCAACGCCTCGGTGATCACCCTGGTGGGTGTTGGGAAGGGGGCTCAGAACCTGGCCGAGGGGCAGCTCAGCAGCCTGGGCGCCAATGTGCTGTTCGTGGTGCCAGGCAACAACGACACGCGCCGGCGCGGGATCACCAATCCCAAAACCCTGGTGCTCGAAGATGCTGAAGCCATCGCCGAGCAGGTGCCAAGCGTGGCCCGGGTGGCTCCGCAGATCACCAGCAGCGAAACGATGCAGGCTGGCAATCGCAGTGCGTCTGTCACGGTGTCAGGTATCACGCCTGACTTCCTGGCGGTGCGCCGCTTTGAGATGGGCAAGGGGCGCTTCTTCTCTGATGCTGATCTGAGCTCCGCCCGCAATGTGACGGTGCTGGGCCCGGATCTGGCCAGCCGCTTGCTGCCTGGTGGCGATCCGATCGGCCGCTCCGTGCGGATCAAGAATCAGACCTTCCAGGTCGTTGGCGTGATGGCGCCGAAAGGGGCCTTCCTGGGGCAGAACCAGGATGACGCGGCCTATGTACCCCTCTCCACGATGGTGGCGCGCCTGAGCGGCCGTGATCCCACCTATGGCACCTCCTTGAGTTTCATCAGCGTTGAGGCGCGCGATCCAGACGCCATCAGCGCGGCCAAGTTTCAGATCAACAACCTGCTGCGTCAGCGGCACCGCATCTTGCGGGAAGACGATTTCGCGGTGCGCTCCCAGAAAGATGCCCTCTCCATCGTGGGGACGATCACCGGTGGGCTCACCCTGATGCTCGGCGCCATCGGAGCGATCTCGTTGCTGGTGGGCGGCATCGGCATCATGAACATCATGTTGGTGTCCGTGAGCGAACGCACCCAGGAGATTGGCTTGCGCAAAGCGGTGGGAGCCCGCAGCGGTGATGTGCTGCTGCAATTCCTGGTGGAAGCCCTGGTGGTCTCCAGCCTGGGAGGGCTGGTGGGTAGCGGGCTCGGCGTTGGAGCTGTGATGGCCGTGGCAACCATCACCCCACTGCCGGCGAGCATTGCCGCTGGCAGCGTGCTTGGCACCGTGGTGCTGTCCGGTTCGATCGGTTTGTTTTTCGGCGTGGTGCCGGCCCGGCGCGCGGCGCGGCTTGATCCAATCGTGGCGTTACGGCGGCTGTGATTGAAGTGGCGCTGGCGATGTTGGAGCGCGAGGGGAGCTGGCTGCTGCAACTGCGCGATGACATCAGCGGCATCGTTCATCCCGGCTGCTGGGCCCTGTTCGGGGGCCATCTCGACCCGGGCGAAACCGCCAGCGAGGCCCTCAAGCGAGAGCTCCTCGAAGAGATCAATTGGGTGGCCCCTCAACTACCAGCCTGGTTTGTGCACCGCGAAGAGCAGAAGCAAGCCCACTTCTTCCGCGGGCAACTCAGCGTTCCCCTGGATCAGCTCACCCTGCTGGAGGGACAGGACATGGTTCTGGCCTCAACGCAGGAGTTGCTGAGCGGCAGAATCTGGAGCCCGAAACGGCAGGAGTTCAGGCCTTTAGCACCATCACTGCAGTGGGCAGTGCAACAGCTGCAGATGGAAGAGAACAACCAAACCGATCGCTAAAGAGTGGCTGAACACGGTCGCGAAATCGCGACAGTGTCTTTACAATCACGAAACAATTCTGTCATCAGCGCATCCAGGCTTTATGAACAACCGTTGGCGGCTGATTGCACTTTGGGCACTACCCATCGGGTTGGTGCTGTTTTTTGCCTTCCAAGTGATTCGTGGTGGCGGCCCGATGCAGGTGGCCAATGGCCCCACCGTGGCACCCCGCAACAGCGCCGTGGCCCGTATCGCCTATGGCCGATTCCTCAACTACCTGGATGCAGGTCGGATCACGGCCATCGATGTGTATGACGGCGGCCGCAGTGCCGTGGTGGAAGCCGTTGATCCCTACATCGACAACCGCGTGCAGCGCCTGCGGGTTGATCTTCCCGGCCTGGCCCCTGAACTGATCAGCAAGATCGATGATCAGGGCATCAGCTTCGATGTGCACCCGCCCCGCAGCACTCCTCCGGCCCTGGGCATCCTCGGCAACCTGCTGTTCCCGCTGCTGCTGATCGGTTCGCTGATCTTCCTGGCCCGCCGTTCCAACAACATGCCCGGTGGCCCTGGTCAGGCCATGCAGTTCGGTAAATCCAAAGCCCGCTTCCTGATGGAAGCTGAAACCGGCGTCAAATTCGATGACGTGGCCGGTGTGGAAGAGGCCAAGCAAGACCTGGAGGAGGTGGTGACCTTCCTGAAGCAGCCCGAGCGCTTCTCCGCTCTGGGTGCTTCCATCCCCCGCGGTGTGCTGCTGGTGGGCCCTCCCGGCACCGGTAAGACCCTGCTGGCCAAAGCCATTGCTGGTGAGGCTGGCGTGCCGTTCTTCTCCCTCTCCGGTTCGGAGTTTGTGGAGATGTTCGTGGGCGTTGGTGCCAGCCGCGTACGCGACCTGTTCAAGCGGGCCAAAGAAAATGCCCCATGCCTGATCTTCATCGATGAGATCGATGCTGTGGGCCGCCAGCGCGGTGCCGGCATCGGTGGTGGTAACGACGAGCGCGAGCAGACCCTCAACCAGCTGCTCACTGAAATGGATGGCTTTGAGGGCAACAGCGGCATCATCATCCTGGCGGCCACCAACCGCCCCGATGTACTCGATTCAGCGCTGATGCGTCCCGGCCGCTTTGACCGCCAGGTCACGGTGGATGCCCCCGACATCAAGGGCCGCCTCTCCATCCTCGAGGTGCACTCGCGCAACAAGAAGCTTGCCGATGACGTGAGCCTCGAAGTGATCGCCCGCCGCACCCCGGGTTTCACCGGTGCGGATCTGGCCAACCTGCTCAACGAAGCCGCGATTCTCACCGCCCGTCGCCGCAAGGAAGCCACCACGCTCTCCGAAATCGATGATGCGGTGGATCGCGTGATTGCCGGCATGGAGGGCAAGCCCCTCACCGACGGTCGCAGCAAGCGTTTGATCGCCTATCACGAAGTGGGCCATGCCCTGGTGGGCACCCTGGTCAAGGACCACGACCCCGTTCAAAAGGTCACCCTGATTCCCCGCGGTCAGGCCCAGGGCCTCACCTGGTTCGCCCCCGATGAAGAGCAGATGCTGGTGAGCCGCTCCCAGTTGCGCGCTCGCATCATGGGTGCCCTCGGTGGCCGTGCCGCTGAAGACATCGTGTTCGGCCATGCCGAAGTCACCACCGGCGCTGGCGGCGACATCCAACAGGTGGCGGGCATGGCACGCCAGATGGTGACCCGCTTTGGCATGAGCGATCTGGGTCCTCTGTCCCTGGAAGCTGGCAACCAGGAAGTGTTCCTGGGTCGCGACCTGATGACCCGCAGCGACGTGTCCGACTCGATCACCAACCAGATCGATGAACAGGTGCGTCAGATCGTGGACCAGTGCTATCGCGAAACCGTGGACCTGCTGGCCGCCCAACGCGCCTGCATGGACCGGCTTGTGGAAGACCTGATTGAGGCTGAAACCCTCGATGGAGATGCCTTCCGCGAGGTGGTCGCAGAATTCACTGAGGTGCCTGAAAAGGATCGCTTCACCCCATTTCTGCAAACCGCATCCTGATCCAGTTCGTTGCCATACTCAGGTCATCGTGACGATGACCTGATGGGAAAAACTTCCGACGGTGAGGAAAAATTTGAGGGTCCCATTCCTGCAGGGCAGGAAGGAACCCATTCACCTATGGAAGCTTTATCGGCATACCGCGGTGAGGATTGGAGCCCCAACCGTTTGATGTTCCATCAAAACCTTGAGCAGTTCGCTGAACGTGTTGGCTTGATCGTTGCCCTACAAGCCA
>JAYKHZ010000092.1:0-4174 GCA_035286165.1 Synechococcus sp. | reverse complement strand
TGTGGTCTTGTCTTTTGACTGGATATTGGAGTTGTTCTTGATGGTGATTTTTTGCGACTGGTTGGCGTGCTTCGTGTCGATTCAATCGTATTCGGAGGCTTGATGGCCTGATGCCGTGGTGGAAGCCTGTTTGGCCTATGCCTCGTGCTTTTCCGCCTCTCGCATCATCCGTTGCACCCGCTCCAGCACGCTCTCGTTGCTCATCCTGTTGTTGAGGCGCTCAACCAGCAACGGGAAGGCAAACGGTCCCGGCCTGGGCATGGTGCTGTGGATCACCTCACTGGCGGCGATGCGCTCCAGGGCCTGGCGCAGGCGCGGTAGCTCCAGCTGCTCCTCCAGTACCTCAGCTTTGGCCTGCAGCAGCAACTTGTTCTGCGGTTCGTGGCGCTCGAACACGTCGTAGAGCAGGCCAGCGCTGATCTGCAGTTGGCCCGTGGTTTTGCTGGCCCCCGGGAAGCCCTGCACCGTGAGCCCCGCCACCTGGGCGATGGCGCGGAAGCGGCGGCGGCAGAGCTCGGAGAGGTTCAAGGCGCGCTCCAGGTCTGTTTCCAGCTCCTCACTGCTGAGCAGCTCATCCAGTTGATGCTCCACCAGCTCCTGCATCGGGTAGCTGCGCGGGGCCAGCAACTCAAAGCCGTAGTCGTTCACCGACACCGTGATCGTGCCCTTCTCCAGTGCGGTGAGCCGTGAGGCCAGTAGAAAGCCCAGCCCCTCATGCACAAAGCGCCCTTCAAAAGGATAGAGGTAGAGGTGGCTGCCTTCTCGGGTGGTGCAGGTTTCCACCAGCAGCTGATCGGCCCGGGGAATCCAGGAGAGATCGCGTTGGCGCATGAACAGCGGCGCCAAGGCCTGCAATTCCGGGGTGTCGAGTTCGCCGTTGGCGGCCCGTGCCACCTCCTGCCGCAGATGTTCGGTGAGCAGATCGGAAAGAGCCATCTGGCCGCCTGCCCAGGCCGGCACGGTGGTGCTCTTTTTGGTTGTCGCCTTCACGTAGGCAGTCATGTCGCGCAGGCGCACGAACTCCAGCTGGCGACCGGAGAAAAAGAACACGTCTTTGGGTTTGAGCTGGCTGATGAAGTTCTCTTCCAAATGGCCCAGCACAGCGCCGCGCACAAAGCGCACCTTGATTGCCGGAGCTGAGGTGATCGTGCCGATGTTCACCCGGTGCAGGCGGGCGATGCTGGCGCTGCTGATGCGGAAGCAGCCGTTCTCATCACGCTCCAGCTTGCGATAGCGCGGATAGGCACCCAGGCAGTCGCCACCCTCCTCCAGGAAGCGCAGGCACCAGGCCCAGTCGTCGTCGCTGAGCTCGGCAAAGGAGGCGGTGCTGCGCACGGCCTCCAGCGTGCTGATCGGTTCAAAACCACTGCCGCAGGCCAGGGTGGTGAGGTGCTGCAACAGCACATCGAGGGCATGGCGTGGTGGTTTGCGGCTTTCCACCAGGCCGGCTTCCAGTCCCCGCCGCACCGCACTCAACTCCAGCAGCTCCAAGGCATTGGTGGGCATGAACAGCACCTGGGAGGTGCCCCCGGGTAGGTGTGCTGAGCGACCGGCCCGCTGCAGCAGCCGCGCCAGGTTCTTGGGGCTGCCGATCTGAACCACCTGCTCCACGGGCTGGAAGTCCACGCCCAGATCCAGGGAGCTGGTGCACACCACCCAGCGCAGGCTGCCGCCTTTGACGCCAGCTTCAATGGCTTCCCGCTCGCTGCGATCGATGGCGCTGTGGTGCAGGGCCAGCAGCCCCTCCATCTCAGGGCAGGCGTAGCGCAGGCACTGATACCAGCGCTCTGATTGATTGCGGGTGTTGGTGAACAGCAGGGTGCTGATCCCTGGGGAGAGCCGGTCCACCAGCTCCTGGTGCATGCGCAAGCCCAGATGGCCCGCCCATGGGAAGCCATCAATCTCTTCGGGGATGATGCTGCGAATCTGCAGCTGCTTGGCTTCGCTGCTGGTGATCAGCAGTGGATCCCGCTCGCTGCAGCCGAGGCCATGGCGGGCCGCCTGCTCGATGTTGCCGATCGTGGCGCTGATCACCCAGCTCTGCAGGGCCGGCCGTTGTTGCCGCAGCCAGCTCAGGGCCAGTTCCGCCTGGATGCCGCGCTTGCTGCCCAGCAGCTCATGCCACTCATCGAGCACCACGGTTTGTAGGCCCTCCACCAGCGCTTCTGAGCGCTTGTTGGCCTGCAGTAGCGCCAGGGATTCAGGCGTGGTGATCAGGATGTTGGGGGGCTGCTTCAGCTGTTTGGTGCGCGCCGCTGCGCTGGTGTCGCCGTTGCGGGTGCCCACCGTGATCGGCCAGCCCATGGCGATGATCGGCTCCAGCAGGGCCAGCTCCAGATCACGGCTCAGGGCCCTTAATGGGGTGATGTAGAGCAAGCGCAGCCCCTTGGGTGGCTGCGGTTCGGCCAGCATCGCCGCCATCGCGCCCATCACCGCGGCATAGGTTTTGCCGGAGCCTGTGGGCACCTGAATCAGGCCGCTGCGCCCCGCCAGTTGGGCCTCCCAGGCCTGTTGTTGAAACGGCAACGGCGTCCACCCCTGCTGGTGGAACCACGCGTGCACCGGTTGCAGCAGCTGAGTGGTCATGGCGTGTTCAGCAGCTGCAGGGCGCTGGCCAGGCTGTCGGCTTCCGCGGCTGGTTTGTCCTCCCGCCAGCGGCTGATGCGCGGGAAGCGCACGGCCAGGCCACTGCGGTGGCGCTTGGAGGCCTGGATGCCTTCAAAGGCCAGCTCAAACACCTGCAGTGGTTGCACCGAGCGCACCGGCCCGAAGCGCTCGATCGTGTGGCTGCGGATCCAGCGATCCAGCTTGCTGATCTCCTGATCATTCAGGCCGGAGTAGGCCTTGGCAAAGGTCACCAGCCTGGGTGGGTCATCGCCGTTCTCGGCTGGGGCCCAGAGCCCGAAGGTGTAATCGGTGAACAAATTTGCGCGGCGGCCGCTGCCGGCCTGGGCATAGAGCAGCACCGCATCGAGCCGGTAGGGCTCCAGCTTGTGTTTCCACCAGTGGCCGCGCTTGCGCCCCTCCAGATAGGGGGACTCCAACGCCTTGAGCATCAGCCCCTCGGCCTGCTGCTGCCGTGCTCCCTGCCGCTGCTGTTCCAGTTCTTCCCAGCTGTTGAACTGCAGCGCCGGTGAGAGCCGCAGTCCACGGCTCCAGGTTGCAGCCAGTGCTTCCAGCTGTTGCCGCCGCTGCCGCAGCGGCTGACTACGGAGATCCTCTCCCTCCAGTTCCAGCAGGTCGTAGGCCACCAGGCTTGCGGGGCACTGCTGCAACAGGCTGCGTCCCACGCTCTGGCGACCGAGCCGCCGTTGCAGGGCAGCAAAGCTCTGGGGCAGAGGTTCAGCCTCTCCCCACACCAGCACTTCGCCATCGAGCACCGTGCCATCGGGCAGTTGCTCAGCCAGGGCCACCACATCGGGAAAGCTGCTGTTGATCAGCTCCTCACCTCGGCTCCAGAGGAAGGTTTCCCCCCCGCGGCGGATCAACTGGCCGCGGATGCCATCCCACTTCCACTCCCCCTGCCAATCGTTGGGTTGCAGGCTGGCCAGCTTCTCCTCATCCAGGGGGCTGGCCAGAAAAAACGGGTAGGGGCGGCCGCTGGGGATGCCGCCGGCTTCCGCGTTGGGATCCAGCAGGGCGCTGAACACCTCAGCGGTTGGCTCCACCCCGCCCATCAATCGCTGCGCCATGGTGCTGGGCTCCACCCCGGCCAACTCCGCTAAAGCCCGGTTCACCAGACCACTGCTGACACCAACCCGGAAGCCACCGCTCAGCAGCTTGCACACCAGGAAGACATCGTTGCGGCTGAGGCTTGCCCACAGCTGCCCCAGGGCCTCGGCCTGGGCGTCTCGCTCCAATTGCGCCAGTGCCGGCAGCTGCTGCTCCATCCACACATGCAAGGGCTGCTTCTGCCCTTCCCCTGTGCCTTCTGGCAGCAGCAAGGCAACCGTTTCAGCGCTGTCGCCCACCTGGGCGTGGCAATCATCAAACAGCCATTGGGGCAAGCCGCTGAGCTGCTGGGCCACCTCCCGCAGGCGCCGGCCCGTGATCAGCCGCTTGCGCCGCTTGCCCAGCAGCAGCTGCAGTGCCCAGGCGGCATCAGCTGGCGGCGCTTCGCGGAAATACTCCACCAGCGCCTGCTGCTTGGCGCTGGTGCCACTGCTCTGGTCGA
>JAYKHZ010000091.1:0-27135 GCA_035286165.1 Synechococcus sp. | reverse complement strand
TTGGGGAAGCGATAAAACACCTGGCCGATGCGGCGACCCCAGTTCATCGATTCACCCCATTCGTGGCGCATGGCCTGGCTATAGCCCGCCAGAGCCTGCTGGTCGCCAGCCAGGCTGCGGTCGATCGCCTCGGCACCGCGCACAGCGGAGAGCAGCGCCGGCCGCAGCCCTTCCGCCAAAAACGGATCGGCCAGGGAGGCCGCATCCCCCACCACCAGCGCCCCTGGTTGATGCAAGCGGTGGTGCCCATTCCACACCCGCAAAGGAAACTCGCGGCGCACTCCGGCATCAGCCGGCAGCCCCAGGCTGGGGAGCAGTGCGGCGAGCACGGCGTCGTAATCAGCAGCGCGCTGACCCAGGAAGGTGCCCACGCCGATGCTGTAGCCACCAGCCCGTGGGAAGCACCAGCAGAAGCCATGCTTCACCAGGCCGAATTCAAAGCGGGCGGTTTGCGGTTCACTCACCTCCCCCTCCACTTCAACAGCCAGAGCGGAAGCCAACCGCGGGCGGGGATCGCCTAACCCCAGGCGACTGGCCAGATCCCCCTTGGAGCCGTGGGCCAGCACCAGGGCCCGGCAGCTGAGCTGCTGCTCGGCACCATGGCCAGCCAACTGCAAACGCCAGCCGTCACCATCCCGTTCGGCCTCTTGCACGGCCATGCCCTGCAGGCGCTCCGCCCCTGCCTCCTCAGCGCGATCGGCCAGGAAGCCATCGAAGCGATCACGGCGCACGATCCAGAAGGGAGCTTCACCGGGAAGCTCAGCCAGCACGGGATCCTCAAGGCACCAGGTGAAGCGCACCTGTTCAATCACCCGATCCACCGCCGGGCGCAGATCACAGGGAAACCACTTCTGCACCGAAGCGGCCATGCCACCACCGCAGGGTTTCAGCCGCGGCCCGGGGGATTCATCGATCAGCAGAACCCGGCGCCCGCGCAGGGCCAGGTGATAAGCGGTAGCGGCGCCGGCTGCGCCGGCACCCACCACGGCAACATCAATGCTCACACCTTGAGGATGTCAGCTTCCTTGGTGGCAAGCAGTTTCTCCAGTTCTGCAATGGACTTATCGGTCTGCTTCTGAATCTTGTCCTGCTCGTCGCGGCTCAGATCCTCAGAGAGCTCACCCTCCTTCTCCTGCTTCTTGATCTGATCAATGGCATCACGGCGCAGATTGCGCAACGCCACCTTGCCCTCCTCGGCGTATTTCGAGGCGAGCTTGCAAAGCTCCTTACGGCGTTCCTCGGTGAGGGGGGGAATATTGATGCGGATCACCTTGCCATCGTTGTTAGGGGTGAGGCCCAGGTCACTGGTGGCAATGGATTTCTCGATCACAGCCATGGCACTCAGATCAAACGGCTGGATCTGAATGGTTTGAGCATCGGGGGCAGAGATCGTGGCAAGCGACTTCAGCGGAGTGTCGGCCCCGTAGTACTCCACCGAAATTTTGTCGAGCAACGAAGTATTGGCCCGGCCGGTGCGAATGGTGTTGAAGTTGCGCTGGGTTGCTTCCAGCGACTTGCGCATGCTCGCGTCGAGATCCATGGTCAAGCGTTGGGGGTGATTCGGGTGCCGATCGGTTCACCCGCGACGGCCCGGGAGATGTTACCTGCACCGAACAGATCAAAGACCACAATCGGAATCGAATTGTCCTTGCAGAGGGCGATGGCCGTGGCATCCATCACGCCAAGTTCGCCGGCGAGCACATCCTGGAACGTGAGGGTGTCGTAGCGGACCGCATCGGCAAAGCGAACGGGATCCTTGTCGTAAACCCCATCCACCTTGGTGGCTTTCAGCACCACATGGGCATTGATTTCAGCAGCCCGCAGAGCCGCCGTGGTGTCGGTGGTGAAAAAGGGATTGCCACAGCCAGCACCGAAGATCACCACCCGGCCCTTCTCCAGATGCCGGATGGCCTTGCGGCGGATGTAGGGCTCAGCCACCTCCTGCATCTCGATGGCGGTTTGCACCCTGGTGGGCACGCCAGCGCGCTCTAGACCGTCCTGCAGGGTGATGGCATTCATCACCGTGGCGAGCATGCCCACGTAATCCGCTGTGGCGCGATCCATCCCCGCCGCCGAACCTTTCAGGCCACGGAAGATGTTGCCGCCCCCCACCACGATCGCCAGCTCGGTTCCGCCGGAGACAACGGCCGCAACATCTGAGGCGATCGCACTAACGATGGCTGGATCGATGCCGTAGCCCTGCTCGCCCATCAGGGCTTCTCCACTGAGCTTGAGCAAAACCCGTTGGTAAGCCATCGCAAAAGCCTGTCAGGCGAACAGTAGCAAGCGCATCCACCAGCGTCTTTGTTGCCGCGGAGCGTCGCGCTCGCTTGCATAACCGCAGCTGGGAACGAGTGATGGTGGACGATTGCCGCAGCACGGTGATGGCCCGGCTGACCCTCTCAGCCGTGGCCGATGTCACCCGTGAGCAGGGGGCCTGGCAACAGCCTGAGGTGCACCGGGCCCTGCTGATCAGTGGGCTCTCGGTGCTCACCTCCGCCACCTGGCTGCTACGGCGCGACCTCAATGGGGAGCTGTTGCCACCGCAGCAGAGCTGAACTCAGAACTCAATGCCCCGCTGGGCTTTCACGCCCTGCTCACGGAAGGGATGTCGCACCAGGGTCATTTCGGTCACCAGATCACTGGCCTCCACCAATCCATCGGGAGCGCCGCGGCCGGTGAGCACCACATGGGTGCCTTCGGGTCGCTCCCGCACCCCCTCCAGCACCCGATCCAAGGCCAGGTAGCCCAACTTCATGGCCACATTCACCTCATCCAGCATCACCAGATGGATGGCTGGATCGCGCAGGTAACTGAGCGCCTGCTGCCAGGCCAACTCCACCAACTCGATGTCGCGCTCGCGATCCTGGGTCTCCCAGGTGAACCCCTCCCCCAGGGCATGCCAGTGGATCTGCTCGCCAAAGCGCTGCAGGGCAAGGGCTTCACCCGGCTGCCAGGCGCCTTTGATGAACTGCACCACAGCCACCTGCTCCCCATGGCCGAGGCTGCGCAGCACCAAACCAAGTGCCGCAGTGGTTTTGCCCTTGCCATGGCCGGTGGTGACGATCACCAACCCTTTCTCGATGCGGCGCTCACCCACGCGCTGGTCCTGAACCTCCTTGCGGCGCTGCATGCGCTGGCGGTGAACCTCAGCCGTGGTGGCGGCGTCTTCAGCTGCACTCATGCTCAAGCGGGGCGACACAACACTCGTTGTAAGGCCGATCCCGCCAAACATTCACGCTTGGCCACCTGCCAACCGCAGCTCGCCAGCTCCTGCTCAAGATCCAACTGCAGGAAAGCCGTGGCCGTTTCCGTTTCAAACAAAGCGCAGAACAACTGTTGCAGCGGCTGCATCACCCCCGTGGCTGGATGCAGATCCACCAGAACAAAAGCCCCATCAGGCCGCACCAGGCGCCGGGCGGAACGCAACAGCTGGCGCCGTTCAGCAGCTGGAAACTCATGCAGGGCAAGGCTGAGCTGAATGCCAGCAAAGCTGGCGTCCGCCAGGGGCGGGTCCTCCGCCAGGCCCTCCACCAGCTGCAACTGCGGGTAACGGCTGGCCGCCAACTCCAGCGCCCGCGGCGCGATATCCAGGCCGGTCACCACCGCACCCGAGCGCAGCAGGGGCGCAGCCGCCTCACCGCTGCCGCAGCACAGATCCAACACCGGTGCACCGTCAGCAAGCTGCGGCAGCAACCACTCCGCAGCCAGGCTGCGCAGGCGATCGACTCCTCCCACGCTCAAGGCCGAGGTGGCCGTCACGGTGTCGTAAATCCAGCGATAGCGATACGCCAGCTGGCGGAAAGGAGACCCTGCCATCACCCCTGCTCAGGCACTGCGGCGAGCGAGGGCCGCGTCAACAGCCTGCTGCTGATCACGGCGCGTGATCCAGTGGTGATAGGTGCGGGTGTGTACCGCCACGGAGTGTCCCATCATGCGCGCCGCCACGGTATCGGGAAGTCCCATGTGAATGGTGCGCAGGGCCCAGGCATGGCGCAGGTCATAGGGGGTGAAAGGCAGCTGATAACGGCGGAACTGCTCGGCCACCCGACGGCCCACCTGCTGCAGGGTGGTGCGCGATAGATCGGTGCACACCGGTGGCAGCAGCGCCCGGTTACGCCCAAGCCCAGTCAGCTCAAAACGCTCCACCCATTCCGGCAGAAAGGGCCACACCTGGTGTTCGCCGGTCTTGGTGGTGGGCAACACCCGCAACACCGCCTCGCTGTCGTGGTCCAGGCCACTGAAGTCGGTGAAGAACACCTCGTGGTTGCGTAAGCCGTAGGTGGCCATCAGGCCATACACCAGGCGCCAACCGGGATTGGGAATCTCCTCCACCGCCGAGAGGATGGCCGCATCGCTGGGCAGCTGACGAAAGCGGGCTTGATGCAGGCCATAGCCGCCAGCGCGTTCGTTCCAATCCGCGGGAAGAACCAGCTGCTCCTGACGGGCCAGCAGCCCCAGCACCAGACCGCATTGCTGACGCGAACGGCTGGCCAGGGGATAGCTCTCCAACACCTGAGCCAGCAGGGCCGCACTCAAGCTGGACTCCCCTTGGGAACGCAAACGCCTCAGATAGGGCTGATACGCAGCACTCCAGGTGCTGCGGGCCCCGGCCGGCTTGCGCCGCCGCCGTGGATCGCTGCGAAAACCCTGTTCGAAACGCTGCAGCGCCTGCTCCAACGGCGTGGCCGCAGAGCCGCCTGGGCCATCGGGCTCACTGCTGGGCCACGCAAAGGCACCACGCACCACCTCGCCATGCACCTGGTGCAGGCGCTGCAACGCCAACCCAAGCCCCTCGGCATCGGCGGCGAGGGCCAGGCTGAGCCGTTGAACCTTGAGCCCCTCACCGCCATCCCGTTGGGGTAGGGGGCCGCGCAGGGCCAGCCGCTCGCCGCGGCGCTCCAGCCGCAGGCGCACTCCTGTGCTGCGCAAACCAGCGTTGAGGCTGGCAATGGAGTCGTCGAGCGGATGAGCCATGGGCCGGACCGTAACGATCACATCGGCCACAAGCCAGTGCCGTTTAGGCTCTGCGCAGTCAGCAAAACAGCCTTATGACCCGGGTCGGCGTCGTGCTCCTGAATCTGGGGGGGCCCGAGCGGATCCAGGACGTGGGCCCGTTCCTCTACAACCTCTTTGCTGATCCGGAAATCATCCGACTGCCGATCCCCCAGCTGCAGAAGCCGCTGGCCTGGCTGATCAGCACCCTGCGCAGCGGCAAATCCCAGGAGGCCTACCGCTCGATCGGCGGTGGTTCCCCCCTGCGTCGCATCACCGATCAACAGGCCCGCGAGCTGCAGAGCCTGTTGCGCCAGCGCCAGGTGAATGCCACCACCTATGTGGCCATGCGCTACTGGCACCCCTTCACCGAATCAGCGGTGGCCGATATCAAGGCCGACGACATCGATCAGGTGGTTGTTCTCCCCCTCTACCCCCACTTCTCCATCAGCACCAGCGGCTCCAGCTTCCGGGAGCTGCAGCGGCTGCGCCAGGGGGATGAGCATTTCGCCAAGCTGCCCCTGCGGGCCATCCGCAGCTGGCATGACCACCCCGGCTACATCAAGGCGATGGCTCAGCTGATCGCCAAAGAGATTGATGCCTGCGTCGATCCCGGCACGGCCCATGTGTTTTTCAGCGCCCACGGCGTGCCCAAAAGCTACGTGGAAGAGGTGGGCGATCCCTATCAAAAGGAGATCGAGCGCTGTGCCGAGCTGATCATGGAACAGCTGGGCCGCGAGAACCCCTGGACCCTGGCTTACCAGAGCCGCGTGGGCCCGGTGGAGTGGCTGCAGCCCTACACCGAAGAAGCCCTGGAGGAACTGGGGGCTGAGGGGGTGAAAGAACTGGTGGTGGTCCCCATCAGCTTCGTGAGTGAGCACATCGAAACCCTCGAGGAAATCGACATCGAGTACCGCGAAATTGCCACCGAAGCCGGTGTGAGCAATTTCCGCCGCGTTCCCGCCCTCGACACCGACCCCACCTTCATTGAAAGCCTGGCCGACCTGGTGCAGGAGTCCCTGGCCGGTCCCGAGGTGGATCTCAACCAAGCAGCTGAACTCCCGGCCCGCACCAAGCTCTACCCGCAGGAGAAATGGGAGTGGGGTTGGAACAACAGTTCCGAAGTCTGGAATGGTCGCTTGGCCATGCTTGGCTTCTCGGCCTTCTTGCTGGAGCTCGTCAGTGGCCAGGGCCCGCTCCATGCCCTGGGTCTGCTCTGAGCAACACTGCCCTGGCAGGACATCTGACCGGCCATTAGCTTGAATAGCCTGATGCAAACTCCGGGTTCAGCCGTGACGACCACGTCCCCAACGCCCACTGCGAGCACCCTTGGGGTGCCCAAGCGGGTGAGTGGGGCCTACGCCTTGATGGATGCCCTGCATCGCCATGGCGTCAGCCACATCTTTGGCTACCCCGGCGGAGCCATCCTTCCCATCTACGACGAGCTGCATCTGGCGGAGCAGCGTGGCGATCTCAAGCACATCCTGGTGCGCCACGAACAGGGCGGTTCCCATGCAGCCGATGCCTACGCCCGTGCCACGGGCAAGGTGGGGGTGTGTTTCGGCACCTCCGGCCCCGGCGCCACCAACCTGGTCACCGGCATCGCCACCGCCCAGATGGACTCGGTGCCGATGGTGGTGATCACCGGCCAGGTGCCAAGGCCGATGATCGGCACGGATGCCTTCCAGGAAACCGACATCTTCGGCATCACCCTGCCGATCGTGAAGCACTCCTGGCTGGTGCGTGATCCGGCCGATATCGCCGGCGTGATCGCCCAGGCCTTCTTCATCGCCGCCAGCGGCCGGCCTGGTCCTGTGCTGGTGGACATCCCCAAAGATGTGGGCCAGGAACTGTTCGATTACGTGCCTGTCGAACCCGGCAGCATCGTGCCCCGCGGGTTCCAGCACCCCCCCGAGCACGAGCGCAGCGACATCCTTGCGGCGCTGGACCTGATCCAGGACGCCCAGCGCCCCCTTTTCTATGTGGGCGGCGGCGCCATTTCCGCTGGTGCCCACGAGAGCATCAACGCCCTGGCCCAGCGGCACCGCATTCCGGTGACCACCACCTTGATGGGCAAGGGCGCCTTCGATGAGAAGGACCCCCTGGCCCTGGGCATGCTGGGCATGCACGGCACCGCTTACGCCAACTTCGCCGTCACCGAATGCGATCTGTTGATCGCCGTTGGTGCCCGCTTCGACGACCGCGTCACCGGCAAGCTCGACACCTTCGCCCCCCGGGCCAAGGTGATCCATCTCGAGATCGACCCGGCTGAGGTGGGCAAGAACCGAGCCCCTGAAGTGGCCGTGCTCGGTGATGTGAAGCTCTCGCTGGCCCAGATGCTGGAGGAGAGCCTGCAACGGGCGATCGAACCCAAAACCGCAGCTTGGCTGGCCCGGATCGACGGATGGAAGTCGCGCTATCCGCTGATGACGCCCCCCGCTGAGGGAGCGATCTACCCCCAGGAAGTGCTGCTGGCGGTGCGCGATCTGGCTCCCAACGCCTGTGTGACCACCGATGTGGGGCAGCACCAGATGTGGGCAGCCCAGTACCTGCGCAACGGTCCCCGTCGCTGGATCAGCAGTGCTGGCCTTGGCACCATGGGATTTGGCATGCCAGCCGCCATCGGCGCCCAGGTGGCCCTGCCCGATGAACAAGTGGTGTGCATCGCCGGCGATGCCAGCATCCTGATGAACATTCAGGAGCTCGGCACCCTGGCCCAGTACGGGCTGCCCGTGAAGGTGGTGATCGTGAACAACCACTGGCAGGGCATGGTGCGCCAGTGGCAGGAGAGCTTCTACGAGGAGCGCTACTCCGCCTCAGACATGCTGCCCGGAATGCCTGATTTCATTGCTCTGGCCAAAGCCTTCGGCGTGGGTGGCGTGCTCATCAACGATCGCCAAAACCTGCATCGCGATCTGGAGCATGCCTTGGCAGCACCCGGGCCAATGCTGATCGATATCCACGTGCGCCGTGGTGAGAACTGCTATCCCATGGTGCCGCCTGGCAAGAGCAACGCCCAGATGGTGGGATTACCCAGCCATCCGGAACTGGCCCTCAGCGAGCGTCGCAGCTGCAATCAGTGCGGTCACGACAACCCCAATGAGCACATGTACTGCAGCCACTGCGGCGCTCGGCTCTAAGCGAGCAGGGCTTTGCCCTGCTCAAGCGCCTGCTGCTGAGCGGGCGTGAGGGTGGGGTAGTGCAGGCCAAGGGAGTCCAGGCGGTCAATGATCGTCTTGGTGACCACCAGCCGACCAAACCATTTCTTGTTCATTGGCACGCAATACCAAGGGGCATGCTTGGTGCTGGTGTGACGCAACATCTGCTCGAAAGCCTGTTGATAGGCATCCCAATGGGCGCGCTCTTCGAGATCGGTGAGCGAAAACTTCCAATTTTTATCCGGCCGTTCCAGGCGCTTGCGAAAGCGCCGGCACTGCTCATCTGAGCTGATGTGCAGAAAGAATTTCAGCACCGCAATGCCGTTTCGGGTGAGGTGCTCCTCAAAGGCATTGATATCGGCGTAGCGCTGTTGATAGAGATCAGGTCCCAGCACACTGGCGGGCAATCCCTGCTTGGCCGCCAGGTTGTGGACCTTCACCACCAGCACTTCCTCGTAATACGAGCGGTTGAAGATGCCGATCTCTCCGCGGGCTGGCACGCGCTGGCTGTAGCGCCACAACCAGGTATGGGCCATCTCCTCAGCCGAGGGCTTCTTGAAGCTGTGCACTTTCACGCCCTGAGGATTCACCCCGCTCATCACGTGTTTGATGGTGGAATCCTTGCCGGCAGCATCAATGGCCTGCAGCACCACCAGGGCGCCCCAGCGACCATCGGCATAGAGCACATCCTGCAGAGCAGCCAACTGCTCCACCCCCCCCTGCAGCAGTTCAGCAGCCGCTTGTTTACCGCTGATCTCGCCGTGAAAGCCAGGGTCACGCTGCTTCAGTTGAAACGTGCCATCGCAGGGCACCTTGTAAAAGGCGCTCTCCTTCCAGGACGGGGCCATTGCACAATCCAGGCTGAACCTCACCATCGACTAGCCACGACTCCACGGCGATGCCCAGGGTTCGCGACAATGACTCAGGTTTACGAGAATGCGATGAAGCTGCTGCACTGGTTGCGGCCGTTAGCGGCTGCGCTACTCGCTGCTGTTGTTGTCTTGCCACAAATGGCCTCAGCGGCTGAAGTGCTGCAGGTGCGTGAGGCTGACTTACTGCTGATCGGTGATCACAACCGCACCTACAGCGTCAGGCTCGCCTGCGTGAATCCGCGCCCTGGTCAGGAAGCTGCAGCCGTGAATTTTCTGCGCAAGCAACTGCCCCGCCGCCAGCGGGTCAATCTGATGCCCATGGGCAGCCGCGATGGGCTGCTTCTGGCGAAGGTGAGACTGCTCGGCAGCGGCGAGGATCTCAGCAGCCAGATGATTGAAGCCCAGTTGATGGATCCCAGCGGCGGATGCAACGGGACAGGAGGTGCGGCATGAGCCTGAACCGCACAGCCAAAGGGATTGTGATGGTGCCCTGCCTGCTTCTCGGTGGTGCGTTTCTTGCCGCTGCAGCCTGGGGAAATCAGGCCAACCAGCTGCTGGCCCTCGGTCTCGGTGCCGGTCTGGTGGGCGCGGGCCTGCTGGCCCAGCTGCTGCCCACCGAAAAAGACTGAGCCCGGGTCAGGGCTGGTTGGCGCCCTGCTCCTTCATCAACTTGAAAAAGGCCTGAGTTGGATAGAAGACGAACTCATCCTGCTTCTCCTCAATGATCTGCGCTAGAGCATTGGTGAGATCTGCGGCCTGCACCTCAGGCTTGGCCCCCTGGATGCCAGCCGCGGCCTTGTTGGCATCGCTGTAGCTGAGGAAAAACACCCCACGCACCCCATCCGGTGTTTTCACGGTGAGAAACGGCTGGTGGAAGAACACCGGAATCGACAACCCCTTGGCAATCTCCTCTTGGCTGACCCCCTGCTTGCGCAGCAATGCCGCGGCCTGATCAAGATCCTCCTGGGAACTCACCACCGGGGTGACGATCTGCTTGCCCGCTGATTTGAGCTTCTCATTCATCGCGTTCACGCGATCGTTGGCCACATTCATCGGGATCGCCGACACCTTGGCCTTGGCCTCTGGATTGGTCTTGAGGAACATCTCCAGCTCCTGCTCAGCCCGGGGCTTCTCCAGGAACATGGGCAGCAGGAGCTTGTCGTTGCCCTGGGGAATCGGCAACGGCACACCTTTCTCAGAGGTGAGCAGGAACACCGGAATCACCGCCAGCTTTTTAATCGCCTCAGCTTCGGGAATGGCCAGGGCCGGCTGCAGCGGCAGGGCCAGTGGCAGGGAGGCAATGGCGGCGGAGGCAACACGACGCAACTGCGCAACAACGTCCTGCATGAGACCCGAACTTGGATTGGCACGAGCGTAGTCAGGCCAGGCGATCTAACCTGCCGGCGCTGGACGGTATGCAGCATGACCACCAACCCCGGAACCCGGATCTGGCGAGGCCTGGGGGTGCTGGCCGCCCTGCTGGGCAGTCAAAGCCTGGTGGCGGCTTTACCCCAGCCAGGAAATGCCTTGATGCTGCTCCCCAGCGAAGGAACCATCGCCGGCCTGGGTGATGAAATGCGACGGGGTTTTCTGCTCGCGCAGGAACAAGCGCAATTCTGCACCAACCGCCAAACCGAATGGTCGATTGGCTGGCTCTCACCTGGTGCTGATCTGGTCCAACAGCTGAAACACCGCAACCTGCCGCCGTTGGTGGTGGCTCCACCAGCAGCAGCCTTGGTAACCACAGGTCTTTTAGCTGAACAACGCCAACGCCAGGTGCTGCTGCCACTGCAACGGGGCCTGTCACTGCAGCAACTCGCCACTCGCCCGGGCTCGGATCGTCTCTGGCCGGTGTCTGCCTCCCGTGGACTGGAGATTGATGTGATGGTGAAAGCGTTGCTGGATCAACAACGCAAGCGCTTCATGGTGGTGAGCGATGGCAGCGCTGATCAACGCCAATTGGCTGAACGGTTCCTTGAAACCATGGAACGCCAGGGGGGGAAACTGATCGGCCTCGATCCGGGAGTGCGAACCATCTCCTCAACCCAAGCGAAAGCGGCTGATCAACTGGCCATCGATGTGGAGTGGTTCCGCCCCGATGCCCTGGTGGTGATGACCACCAATGACAGCCCTTTGATGCGCTCTGTGCTGCAACAACGCTGGCCTGAAACGGTGCAGTTGGTCTGGAATGTGAGACCACGATTCGAGAGCCCAGTCGCCCAAATCGGTGTGGCGGAAGCCAACCGAGGCCCTGGGTGGGCCCAATTCAACCAAACATTTCAACAACGCTTCGGCTACGCACCAGGCATGGTGGAAGCCGCTGGTTATGACGCCGGCCAATTGGTCGCCCTCTCTGTGGTGCGCGAGCAAGCCGATCAGCGCAAAGCCATGCAGGTGTTTGATGCCAACAGCCCAAGCCAACCGCTCTGCCAAGCCCTGAAACTTGCTGCCCAAGGGAAAGCAACACGGCCCATGGGAGCGAGCAGCAACATGGACATGAAAGCCGCGACGCCCCCCACCGCAATCCTCGAAGTAGTGGAGAAAGGCCGTGATGGAGCACTCAAAACAACGACCTATGACCTCAGCGGTGGCTGAGCCCATAGGTCGCGGTGGTATCAGTTGTTGGTGAAGCAACTCGCCAGCGGAAACCCGCTGGCGTGCAGCTATAGCCAAATCACTCTTCGCCTTCGTCCTCGCCGCCAACGGGCACCAGACGAATCTGCTTGCGACCGAGTTTGATCTCAAACTCGTCGCCAGGCTTCAGATTGAGCAGTGCGGTGTAGGCCTTACCAATCAGCAGGTTGCCGTTGCCCTGAACGGTGGCCACATAGCTGAGCTTGCGACCTCCCTTACCAACAGAAGCACCACCGATCTCAACGCCTTTTGCTTCGAGCAGAGCTTCGTAGAAGGCCGTGAAGTTCAGACGCTCACCGCCGTCTTTTTTCGTGGAGACATAGCCACAGGCGCGAACGATATCGCTCTTCCCTGCATCGCCAAGCTCCCGCACCTTGGTGAGAAGGTCGTTACCAGTGAGCATTCCTATGAATTGAATCTACCCCGACAACATAACCATCAGCTGCACCGTTTGAAAAGACCCAATCAAAAAATTCGTGGCTTAATTTTCAAACTCGAGGCATTCCCACGTGATCAACGGTGGTGTTGATGCACGCAACATCCACAGCTGGCGATGGCCTCAAGCTGAGGTGGGCCAATCATTGACTCCAGCTCAACATCCTCAGAGGGCTGATGAGGGGCTTCAATCACAGCCAATTCAGAAAGGCAGAACTCTCCCTTCGTCAAGTCAGCCAGCCTCAAGTCAAAAACCAACCCCTCAACGCAACAGCCTGAGCGCCTGAGCGATTGCGGTGTCCCGACCAACGGATGCAGCAACGCCAAGGCAGACAAAGCACCCGCCGCCACAGGTGCATCAGATGCAAGATCCTGGGTTCGCGCCAATACATCGTTGGGCTGCATGGCATCGCATCCGGCCTGGATCTTCAACGCCATGACGTGCAAACAATGGCGCCCGCAGCAGATCACTGCTCCGCTGCATCGTGTTGATGCAGCGGAGCGATCCAATCGAGCCCCACAAACGCTGAGCCAACGGCCATGGGCAAGCAGGAACGACCCATGGCCGAATGGCACCAACTGCTGCAGGATTGCCCTTGCTGGCCTGCAGGCGCTTGCGCTGCAGGGGCAACCAATGGCCTAGGCGCATGAGTCCTCCACCCCTGCGGCGCATGGGCGTCAGCGACCACGATGAGGTGCGCAGCATTTATGCCTGCGCAGTAAGAGAGCAGGCCGTCGCTCTGTACAGCCCGGAACAAGTGGAGGCTTGGGCCAGCCTGGCCCTGTTGCCCGGGGTGCTGGATCGCACCTTGAACGAAGGCTTTGGCCTGGTGAGCCCCGGGGCCAACGGCCTGGAAGCCTTCGCCGTGCTGCACCCCCCCGAGCGGGTGGCTCTGCTGTATTGCCGCGGCCGTTCCGCCCGCCAGGGGCGCGGCCGACAGCTGCTGCTGGCGCTCGAAGCCGAAGCGATCCAGCGCGGCTGCCGGGAGCTGCGCACCGAGGCCAGCCAGCTGAGCCGGCCGCTGTTCCTGCGCCTGGGCTGGCAAGCCCTGGAACCGGAGCAGATCCTGATTGGCGGAGTGGCCTTCGAGCGCTACCCGCTTCGCAAACCGCTGCCCCATGAGAGGCTCAGGGGGCACCGGCCTCCACCGCCTTGATCAGCCTGCAGCAGGTGAGCAAGGACTTCGGCGTCAAAACCCTGCTGGAGTCGGTCAATCTTGAGGTGGGGCCCAAAGATCGGCTGGGACTGATCGGCACCAACGGCTCGGGGAAATCCACCTTGATGCGGGTGATGGCCGAACTGGAACCGCCGGGGGGCGGCACGGTTCAGGTGAATCCACGCACCAGCGTGATCTATGTGGACCAGAACCCGACCCTCGATCCCGAGCGCACGGTGCTCGAGCAGGTGTTTGCCGGCAGCGGCGAGAAGATGCAGCTGGTCAAGCGCTACGAGGGGCTAACCCGCCAGCTTGAAGCTGAGCCCAGCAATGGGGCCCTGCTGGGGGAGCTCAGCAACCTCAGCAGCCGCATGGATGAGCTCAATGCCTGGGAGCTGGAACGCCAGTGCCAGGAAGTGCTCAGCCGCCTTGGCATCAAGGACCATCAGCGCAAGGTGGGGGAGCTCTCCGGCGGCTACCGCAAACGCCTGGCCCTGGCTTCAGCCTTGGTGGCTGAACCCGATGGGCTGCTGCTCGATGAGCCCACCAACCATCTCGATGCCCTCGCCACCGAGTGGTTGCAGGGGTTTCTCCAGCGTTTCAACGGTGCCCTGGTTCTGATCACCCACGACCGTTATTTCCTTGAACGGGTCACCGACACCATCGTGGAGCTCGATGGCGGTGAGTTGCGCCGCTATCCAGGCAATTACGCCTCCTATCTCAGCAAAAAGGATGAGGAGGCGATTGCCGATGCCGCCAGGCTGCGGGCCTACCGCTCGGTGATGCGCCGGGAGATGGAATGGCTCAAGCGCGGGCCCAAAGCCCGCAGCACAAAACAGAAAGCCAGGCTGCAGCGCATTGCGGAGATGCAGCAGCAGAGTTTCAAAGGGCCCAAGGCCAAGGTGGAGATGGCCAGCGCCGGACGGCGCCTGGGCAAAACGGTGATCGAGGTGGAAGGACTCAGGCGAGACCTGGGGCAGCGCTGCCTGATCGACAACTTCAGCTACAGCTTTTCGCCAGAGGATCGGGTGGGCTTCATCGGCCCCAATGGCATGGGCAAATCCACCTTGCTGGATCTGCTTTGCGGACGACAGCAACCGGATGGGGGCACTGTTCAGCGGGGCGACACGGTGGTGATTGGTCGCTTTGATCAACACTCCGAAGAGCTCAGCGACGACCTCAAAGTGATCGATGTGATCAAGGAGATCGCTGAACGGATTGATCTGGGTCAAGGCAATTACCTCACCGCGTCCCAGCTGTTGGAGCGGTTCCTGTTTCCACCCGCCCAGCAGCACAGCCCCGTGGCACGCCTATCCGGTGGAGAGCGCCGGCGGCTGCACCTCTGTCGGTTGCTGATGGGTGCACCGAATGTGCTGCTGCTCGACGAACCAACCAACGATCTCGATATTCAAACCCTCTCGGTGTTGGAGGAGTACATCGAAGACTTCCGCGGTTGCGTGATCATCGTGTCCCACGACCGCTATTTCCTCGACCGCACGGTTGATCGCCTCTTCTGCTTCCGCCCGGGTGGCGTGCTGGAGCGCTTCGAGGGCAACTACAGCGAGTGGCTTGAGCACCAGCAACAGCAGCCACAACAGGAGGCCAGTGGCAGCAAGGAACGCGAAACAGCAGAAAAAGAGGTCAAAGCCAAACCCAAGCAGGAGAAACCGCGCAAACGCAGTTACAAGGAGCAACGGGAACTGGCGGCCCTCGAAGAGCAACTTCCCCAATGGGAGGAGCGCAAGGCAGAGCTTGAGCAGCAACTCAGCCAGGCGGCCTATGGGGAGCTCGAGCAACTCACCCAGCAGCTGGCCGATCTGTGCGAACAGATCAGCAACGGCGAAGACCGCTGGTTGGAACTCAGTGCATTGCCGGACAACTGAATCCCGAACAAGGGCAGCCAATTCGCTGAAATCGCGCTAGAGCGGTGGCATGGACAGCCAAGAAGCCCTGATTCGAATCTCGCTGCGGGCCCTGCAACAGGGGCAGCGGCGCAGCATTGATCAGGCCAGCCTCAGCCGTCTGCTCGCTGAAGCGCGCCAGGCGCACCCCGAGCTGGCCGAGGCGGTGCTGGGACCGCTTGACCCGGCCGGCCATGGGGAGGGTGCGCCCTAAAGGGCGCTCAGTTGTCCGCCACAGCAATGCAATCGATTTCCACCTTGGCCCCCTTGGGCAGGGCAGCCACCTGCACGCAGGCGCGGGCCGGGGCAACGCCACTGCCGAAGGTGTCGGCATAAATGGCATTCACGCGGGAGAAATCAGCCAGATCCACCAGGAACACCGTGGTGCGCACCACCTGCTGAGGAGTGCAGCCAGCGGCACTCAGCACCGCCTTGAGATTGGCCAGCACCTGATGGGTTTCAGCCTCCACATCACCACCACCCACCATCTCGGCGGTGGCGGGATCCAGGGCAATCTGACCTGAGCAGAACAGCATGCCGCCGGCTTTCACCGCCTGGTTGTAGGGCCCCACCGGTGCGGGGGCCGCAGCTGTTTCAACGGCCACCAGGCTGGAGCTGGACATGATCAGGGCTCGAGGAACCCCATCATCAGCGGCAGCGGTCAGAACACATCCTTGCGGCGGCGGATCTCCGCCAGCACCGCCACCGGTTCCATGCTCCCCGTGGTCTGCTGCAGGGCAGGCTCCCTGCAACGCAGAAAAGGATTGGTGGCCTGTTCCATGGCAACAGTGGTGGGCACGGTGGGTTCAGCGGCAGCCCGCTGGGCCTGAACGGCGGCATAGCGCTGCTGCAGCGCTGCATTGAGGGGATCTTGGGTGATCGCAAAGCGCAGATTGGCTTCGGTGTACTCATGGGCGCACCACACCCGCGTGGTGCCAGGCAACGCCGCCAGCTGATCCAGGGAGGCCAGCATCTGTGCCGGGGTGCCCTCAAAGATGCGCCCGCAACCTCCAGCGAAGAGGGTGTCACCGCAGAACAACTCCGGGCCTTGATCTCTGGAGGGCGGCAGATAGAAGGCGATGTGATCGCTGGTGTGACCTGGAATCGCCAGCACCTGCACAGGCCGGTTGAAGAGCTCGAGGCGATCCCCCCCCTTGAGGCCACGGGTTTGAAACGGAATCCGCTCCCGATCCGATGCCGCGGCCCACACCTCAGCGGCCGGCCAGCGCTGCAGCAGCTCCGGGGTACCACCGATGTGGTCGTGGTGGTGATGGGTCTGCAGCACCACCTGCAGGCTGAGTCCCTCCTGCTCAAGCAGGGCGATCACCGGTGCGGCAACAGCTGGATCCACAACAGCAGCGGTGCCCTCGGCTCGATTCACCAGAGCGAACACGTAGTTGTCCCGCAGCACGGGCAGCCTCAGGATCTCCACCACAACAGAGCTTCTCTCTCCAGTGTGCGGCAGCTCGTTAAAGTCCCGCTCTGGAAAGGGATGTCCCCATGCTGACCGTCGCCCTGCCCAAGGGAGCCCTGCTCAAGGATTCCGTGGAGCGCTTCAAGGCGGCCGGGCTCGACTTCAGCGCCATCACCGCCAAGGACAACCGCCAGCTGATGCTGCCCAGTGCCTGCGGACGGGCGCGGGCCCTGCTGGTGCGCAACGGTGACGTGCCGGTGTATGTGGCCTATGGCCAGGCCCAGCTCGGGGTGGTGGGCTACGACGTGCTACAGGAGCAGCAGCGGGCGGTGGCTCAGCTGCTTGATCTGGGCTTTGGAGGCTGCCGCATGGCGGTGGCCGTGAAGGAGAGCAGCCCCTACCGGCGCGCCGCCGACCTGCCGGCCCACTGCCGCGTGGCGAGCAAGTTCACCCATGCAGCCCAGACATTTTTTGATCAACTCGATCTCCCCGTTGAGCTGATCCACCTCACAGGTTCGGTGGAACTGGGCCCCCTCACCGGCATCTCCGAAGCGATCGTGGACCTGGTGGCCACCGGCCGAACCCTGCGGGACAACGGCCTGATCGCCATTGAAGATCTCTTCCACAGCACCGCAAGGCTGGTGGGCAATCCCCTGGCCCTGCGGCTCGACAACGGGGAACTCAAGGAACTGGTGCAGGCCATGGACACCACCGGAGCCACCCCATGAGCGACCTGCGTCGCCTGCGGCGGCTGCTGCCCTATCTGCGCCGTGATCGCCGCCGTCTGGTGACGGCCCTCACCCTGCTGGTGCCCCTGGCGGCAGCAGGTGCGGTTCAACCCCTGCTCGTGGGCCAGGTGGTCACCGTGCTGCGCGGTGAAAACGCCTGGGGCTGGCTGCAGACCATGCCCACCACCCAGGCCATCCACTGCCTGATCGGGCTCATGTTTGGCGCGGTGCTGCTGCGGCTGATGCTGCAGGGCAGTCAAACCTTCCTGGTGCAGAGCCTTGGTCAGAGGCTCACGGCACGGTTGCGGGTGGATCTGTTTCGCCACGCCCTCGACCTGTCCCTGCGCTTCCACGACCGCACCCCGGTGGGCAAGCTGCTGACCCGCCTGACCAGTGATGTGGATGCACTGGCCGAGGTCTTCGGCAGTGGTGCCATCGGCGTGCTGGCTGATCTGGTCACCCTGGTGGTGATCGCCAGCTTGATGCTCTCGATCGAATGGCGGCTGGGCTTGCTGCTGCTCGCCCTGCAGCTCCCCCTCACCTTGACGGTGATCATGCTGCAGCAGCGCTATCGGCGCGCCAACTACCGCGTGCGCGAAGAGCTCAGCCAACTCAATGCCGATCTGCAGGAAAACCTGCAGGGGCTGGAGGTGGTGCAGATGTTCCGTCGCGAGCGCCACAACAGTGCGCGCTTCGGCCAAACCAGTGGCCGTTATCGCCAAGCGGTGAATGGAACCATCTTTTATGACAGCACCATTTCCGCTCTGCTGGAGTGGGTGGCCCTGGCCGCTGTTGCCCTGGTGCTGGCCGTGGGCGGCAGCCTGGTGACCGCAGGAGCCATGGGCCTGGGGGTTCTCACCACATTCATTCTTTATTCCCAACGCCTGTTTGATCCGCTGCGTCAGCTGGCGGAACGCTTCACCCAGATCCAGGGCGGGCTCACGGCCGTGGAACGGATCGGTGAACTGCTAGATGAGCCCCAGGACATTGTTGAGCGGGCTCAGCCACAGCCCCTGCCGTTGCACCTGGGGCGGCGCCAGGGGGAAGTGGTGTTTGAAGACGTGTGCTTTGCCTACCGCCCGGATGAGCCGATCCTGCAGCACCTGAACCTGCGCATCAGCCCTGGTGAACATGTGGCCTTGGTGGGCCCCACCGGTTCAGGCAAAAGCACGGTGATCCGGCTGTTGTGCCGCTTATATGAACCGCAGCAGGGGCGAATCCTGCTCGATGGCGTTGACATCCGCGACCTCTCGATCTCCACCCTGCGGGAGCGACTTGGCGTGGTGCTGCAGGACACCTTCCTGTTCAGCGGCAGCGTGGCTGACAACCTGATGCTGGATCGCAAGCGGCCCCGCGCTGAGCTGGAACGGCTCACCCAGGAGCTTGGCTTGACTCCCCTGATGGAACGGCTGCCCCAGGGCCTCGACACCCCCCTACGGGAACGGGGCGGCAACCTCAGTTCCGGAGAGCGGCAACTGCTCTCTGTTGCCCGGGTGGCCCTGCGGGACCCAGCCGTGCTGGTGATGGATGAGGCCACCGCCTTCATGGACCCCAGCACCGAGGCCACCCTGCAGCACGATCTGGACCGGCTGCTCACCCAGCGCACGGCCATCGTGATCGCCCACCGCCTGGCCACCGTGGAAGCCAGCGATCGCATCTGCGTGCTCAAGCGCGGAGCATTGGTGGAACAGGGCACCCACCAGGAGTTGCGCCGCCTCGGTGGCCTTTATGCCCAGCTTGCTGAACTTCAAGAGCGCGGACTGGCCAGCCTCTGAAGCCAGGGCTCCAGCACCTGCTGCAAGGCGGCAGGGTTCTCGCGCATGGGCAGATGGCCCGCCCCTTCGATCAGTTCCAGCTGGTGATCGGGGGCAAAGCCAGCCAGGTGGCGCACATAGAGGGGCTGCATCACGCGGTCGCGACTGCCACTGATCCAGAGGCTCGGTACCTGCAGCCGGCTCACCAACCTGGGCAACCCCTCCACCGCCCGGCGCTGGGTGCTGTTCAGCAGCAAGCCCCGGGCGGCACGACGATCGCGCTGGGCCAAGGCCAGGAGACAACCCACGCGCCGCAGCTGCTGAAACGGTCGTCGCTGGTAGATGCCGCCACCGGCGCCGATCAGCACCAAGCCCTGCAATTGCTCCCCCAGCAACGGAGCTGCATGGAGCGCCACGCTGCCGCCGAGGGAATGGCCCAACAGCACCACCGGTGCCCCCTCGGCGCGCTGGCGGGCCTGTTGGGCCAACCACCGGCCATAGGCCGGCAGGCTGGGACTGAGCTGCGGCGGTCGCTGGGCCGTGCCATAGCCCGGTAGATCAGGAGCCCAACAGCGCCAGCGGGGTTCAAGCCGGCTCAGCAGGGGCTGCCAGAGACGGCCCCGCAGCAACCAACCATGGGCCATCACCAGCAAGGGTGGAGCAGACGTCATCGCTGGATCGGCTCCCTTAGGTTGGTCATTCTTCCGCACGGGTTACGCCCGCAACGCACGGTTCGATGGCCTCGTCGACGGCAGCCAACCCAGCCTCGCAGGCCGAGCCCCTGCTGGATCAGCTCTATGGCCCCCAGTGGCGTGAACTGGCCACCAGCAATGAAAATCTGCGCCTGGTGGCCAGTTTCGAGCGGGCCATCGATCTGGTGGAACTGGAGCAGCTTTGCGATGCCGTGGGTTGGAGCCGAAGGCCCCTGCGCCGTGTGCGCAAGGCCCTGAGCCACTCCCTGTTGGTGGTGGGCCTTTGGCGCCACGATCAACGCCTGCCAAAGCTGGTGGGCTTTGCCCGCTGCACCGGCGATGGGGTGCTTGACGCCACCATCTGGGATCTCGCCATCCACCCGCTGTATCAGCGCTGCGGACTGGGCAAGGGGCTGATGCAGGTGCTGCTCGAGCGGCTGCGGCTGATGGAGGTGGAGAAAGTCACCCTGTTTGCCGATGCCGGGGTGGTGGGCTTTTACCAGGCCCAAGGCTGGACCCTGGAGCCCCGGGGCGAACGCTGCGCCTTCTGGTACGCCCATTAGCGGTAGAGCCGAGCCAGCTCCTCAGCAGAGACTCCCCGGCGCCAGGCGGCCCGCAGGCGTGCATTGCGCCAACTGGTGCGCCACACCCCCAGGCGTCGCCAACGCCGGCCACTCACCCGCAACGGGGCCTCAGCCAGCGCCACCCTGCCGCGCTGACCAAGTCGCTGCACCAACTCCAAATCCTCCATCAGGGGCAAGGGGCGAAACCCACCGCAGCGGTGATAGGTGGTGGCGGCTAACGCCAACCCCTGATCGCCATAGGGAAGTCCGCGCCAGCGGCTGCGCCAGCCCACTAAACGCTCCAACAACCTGAGCTTCCAATCGCCGCCACGCACCCTGAGCTGAAAAGCGGCCGCCACCACCGCTGGATCCGCCAAAGCCTGGGCAAGGGCTGCTGGCCAGTTCTGGGGAAGGCGGGCATCAGCATGCAGAAACAACAACCAAGGACGACTGGCCTGGGCTGCACCAGCCGCCAACTGGGCACCGCGGCTCGGCTGGGCACAGCGCAGCAGACGCGCCCCCATCGCCAAGGCCTGCTGTTGGGTGCCATCGCTGCTGCCCCCATCCACCACCCACACCTCTTCCGGGCCCTGCAACTGAGCCAGCAACAGCGGCAACTGCTGCACCTCCTGCAGGGTGGGGATCACCACACTCCAGTGGCAACGCTTGGACGGATCAGGGATCAGCACACCAAGGCTCCAGATCGGTGATGCGATCGAGATCCCGCTGCTGGGACAGCATCTGCAGGCCCATCTCCTGGGCCTTGGCCTGAGCCAGGGTGCAGGACAGCACCTGATCGCCGCCCCAGGGAATCCCACTGAACAGGCGGCCGCGCTGTTGGGCGAATCCGGCAGCCGTGAGACCGATCAACCAGTAGCCACCATCGAGAGCCGGTCCCAGCACCAGGGGCTGCTGCTCCAGCCCGGCAAAAGCTTGCCGCAACAGCAGAGGGCTGAGGCTGGGCAGATCGCTGCCCACCACCACCACCCGGCGCGCCCCCTGCCGCAGGGAACGGCCCATCAACCGCTGCAGGCGCTGCCCCAAGCTGCCCTGGCCCTGGTGCTCAGCAAACAGCAGCGCAACGCTGCCGGCTGGATCGCTGTGACGCCAGAGATGCGCCACCGCCAGGGTGTGCTCTAGCAGCCGCTGCTGCACCCGGGCCGCCGCCTGATCACCCAAGTTCTTCGCAAGACGCTGTTTGCAGCGACCCGGAGCAGGCCGTTTGGCAAGCACCAACAGCTGGTGGGCTGCAGGTCGATGGGTTGCGCTGCTCACCTGCCGGGCTGTTGAGGCAATTCCGCCGGTCGCACGCTGACCTCGCGGCTGCTGCCATCGCGCTCGATGGTGACCTGAAGCGGTTCACCCACCGTGGCCGCTTCCACCGCCAACTGAACCTCGGTGGGATTGGTCACCGCCTTGTCACCCACAGCGGTGATCAGATCGCAGGTTTTCAGGCCAGCCTCCGCTGCGGGGGTGCCCTTCACCACGTCCACAATCAGCACCGACTTGCGTTCAGGCAATTGGCAACGATTGCCGGTGGCATTGATTTCGCGGGCCAACTGCGGCGTTAACGCCTGCAGCCGCACCCCCAGATAGGGGTGGCTGGCCCGGCCCCTTTCCAGGATCTGCTGCGCCACCTGTTCGGCTTTGTTGATGGGGATGGCAAAGCTGAGGCCACCACCGGGGGCCTGGCGGATGGCGGTGTTGATGCCGATCACCTGGCCGCGATCGTTGATCAAGGGACCGCCGCTGTTGCCCGGATTCACCGCCGCATCGGTCTGGATGTGGGCCACACGCTGGCCACCACCAAGGGCGTTTTGGCGGGCTTTGGCGCTGACAATGCCCATGGTCACGGTGTTATCGAGCCCTAGGGGATTGCCGATAGCGATCGCCCATTGACCAGGGCGCACATCAGCTGAATTGCCCAGGGGTGCCACCGGCAGATTATTGGCGGCCACCTTCACCACAGCCACATCGGTGAAGGGGTCAGCGCCGAGCACCTTGCCTGGAAAGCTGCGGCCATCCGGCAGGGTGACCTTCACGGTGTCGGCTCCCTCCACCACATGGGCATTGGTGAGCAGCACCCCATCGGAACGGGTGATGAAGCCAGAGCCCTGACCCTGCTGCTGCTGCACCGGCGGCGCCCCGCCAAAAATGCTGAGCGGATTCACCACCTCGCGCTTGGTGTCGATCCGCACCACGGCAGGGCCCACCCGGGCCACGGCGTCAGCCACGAAGTTGTTGCCAGGTTTGAGGGCAGCAGAAGCGGGCGCATCACTCACCTGGGGTGGCTTGGGAGCGCCCCCGGGGGCCACCACACCCTGGCAACCAGCCAACAGGGCAACGGCGGCAACGGTGAGCCCACGGGGGAGATGTGCGAGCACGGGGGAGCGGCGAGCGAATGGCGTCAGTATCGCCAGTTCCAGTTCCTGGAAGAAGGGGCCCCTATATTCGGAAGCCTTGCCCAGGGTGGATCGGTTCTCCCCACGTGACAGCCCCGACCGCCACCAGCAGCACGCTCTGGGATCAGGTTCGCGCCGAATTGCGCTCGAACCTGAGCAAGCCCACCTTTGAAACCTGGATACGCCCTGCGGTCTGCCTGGAGGCTGAACAGGGGCGTTTGGTGCTGCAGGCCCCGAACTCGTTTGCAGCCGATTGGCTGAGGCGCAACTACCACGGCCTGATCTGTGAGGTAGCTGGTGCCATCAGCGGCCGCGCCGTTGAGGTGATGATCCAGGCGGGCGACGATGAGGCCTCGGAGCTGCAGGAGCCGCCACCGGCACCAGCCTCCGCCAGTCCAGCTCCCGTCAGCCAACCGGCCAACCCGGCGGGGAAGACACCTCAGCTCAAGAGCAATCTCAATCCCCGCTACAGCTTTCAGCGCTTTGTGGTGGGGCCCAACAGCCGCATGGCCCACGCGGCCGCCCTGGCGGTGGCTGAATCACCGGGACGCGAATTCAACCCCCTGTTTCTCTGTGGCGGTGTGGGGCTGGGAAAAACCCACCTGATGCAGGCCATTGGCCACTACAGGCTTGAAATCAATCCAGAGGCACGGGTCTTCTATGTGTCCACGGAAACCTTCACCAATGATCTGATTCTGGCGATCCGCAAAGACGGAATGCAGGCCTTCCGCGACCGCTACCGGGCTGCGGATCTAATCCTGGTGGATGACATTCAATTCATTGAAGGCAAGGAATACACCCAGGAGGAGTTTTTCCACACCTTCAATGCCCTGCATGAGGCCGGTCGTCAGATTGTGATTGCCAGTGACCGCCCCCCCAGCCAGATTCAGCGCCTGCAGGAGCGCCTGATCTCCCGCTTCTCGATGGGCTTGATTGCCGATATCCAGGTTCCAGACCTGGAAACGCGGATGGCGATTCTGCACAAAAAAGCAGAGCAGGAGCAGATGCGCCTGCCGCGGGACCTCATTCAGTACATCGCTGGCCGCTTCACCTCGAACATCCGCGAACTGGAAGGGGCGCTCACCCGCGCTGTGGCCTTCTCTTCCATTACCGGCTTACCGATGACGGTGGAAGCCGTTGCGCCGTTGCTGGGCACCGGCATGCCAGAGGGGGACATCAATCCCAAGCTGGTGCTTGAAAAGGTGGCCGAAGTGTTCGGTGTGAGTGTGGGCGATATGTGCAGCAGCAGCCGTAAACGCGCCGTGAGTCAGGCGCGCCAGGTGGGCATGCATTTGATGCGTCAATGCACGGATCTGAGCCTGCCGAAGATCGGTGAGAACTTTGGCGGCAAGGATCACACCACGGTGATGTACGCCGTTCAGCAAGTGGAGAAAAAATTAGCCAGCGACCCAGCCCTGGCGGCCCAGGTGCAACAGGTGAAAGACCTGCTGCAGATGAACTCCCGCCGCCGCTAGGTCAATCAGCCTGCGTTCAGAAGGGCGTCAATTCGGGCTGCCATGGCATGGTCCTCATCACCCAGGGCAAGGTCGGCACCATCCCCCATGGGGGCGAGGGTGAGATTGACATAGGTACGACCGAAGTTGAGGTCGGGGTAGCGGGAATGCTCCTTCGACAACACTTCAAGTCGCTCAAGAAACAGGCGCGTGGCCTCGTAATCGGGAAACTCGATGCGGCGCTCAAGGCGGTGGGGGCGTTGCCGCTCTGTCCAGGCGTGATCCATGGCAGGAACCTAGCCCAGAGCGTTGGTGCGGCCCTCCACCAAGCGGGAGGCCCAGGCCCGGGCATAGGCGGCATTGGCCGCTTGCTCTTCTGCGTCAGTGGTCTGCAGAGAATGGGGGAAGGTGCCATTGATGGCTGCATTGGTGACGCAGAACATCGATTTCTGGAAGCTTTGGCAGATCTTCACGCGCACATCCCCTTCCCCGCGGGTGCGTTCCTCATACCAGCGATGCAAACGCTCGGGCAGATGCCGGTACATGTCTTGCATGCAGAGGCTGGGGGGGATGCCCGCTCCCATGCTGGGCAGGGGATCTGCAAACAGTGCGCCGTACTTGAACTGCGACTGATCCGGTGAAATCTGGCGAGCCTGGGCGTTGAAGGACACGGTGCCAAGGAAGGGGGTTCCCCGCAGGAACACAGCCTCTACATAGGGAACAGCCACGTCGCCCAGGAACGTAAGCCCTGCGTCAGGGGGCAACACCCAGAAGTGCTCGCCGTAGATCTCAACGCCGTAGCTGATGGGATTACCAGCGGCCGCCACCAGGCGATCGCGGATGAAATCCACAACATCAGCGATCGAAGTGACCTCGCCAGCTTTCTCCGCTTCCGAGAGATCGATGAACAGATCGCTCATCACCCGCCAGAACTGACCCAGGGCATGGGTGGTGGCGGCCGTTCGAATCAGTTCAGGCAGGAACTGGGGGAAGAGGGGGTGCAACCCAAGTGCCAGGGGATCGAGGCGACGGCGCTTGGCCTGGATGATCGCATCGCAGCGCTGCTGGAAATCATCGCTATCGAGATAGGCATCCATGCCACCGGTGCCGTGCCAGAGCATGGCCCGCATGCAGTACTCGGCGTACTCAAAATTGATGCGGTCATGCCAGAAATGACGCCACAACTTGGCTGGTGAGAGATCCCCATCCAGGAAGCGAAACACCGGGAAGGGATTGAGGAACTGCTTTTCCGCTTGGAAAATCAAATTGATGCTGTAGGCATCCAGCACCTCGCCGTAGCTGCGCAGAACATCAACCACCTGAATCAGATGGTCTGGAGTATCCGCCAGCAGGGTTTCACCTCCCAGCAGCTTCTGCTCCAGCAGGCCGGCATCAGGACGGGGTCCGGCGTGAACAAGATCTGCAGAAATGACAGGCATCAGCCCAAACCTCCATGCAACTGGGACAACAACGAAGTCGCTGAATCGCTGATATGAGCCAGACCGGATGGGACAAGACCAATCCCAACCACCGCCAGGGCAAGAGCGAGTGCCGGCACTGTTTCGCGAGGGGCCACAGGCATCAACTGCACATCCAAGCGTGCATCGGCTGAGGGGTCTTCACTGGATGGGGTCACCGCCAGCCTGCCGAAGAACGCACGGTTCACCAGCAGAAGGAAATAAACCGCAGTCAGGCCTGAGCCGACGATGCAGAGCAAGGTGGCAATGGGGAACAACTTGATGCTCCCCTGGAAGACCAGGAATTCGGAGATGAACCCAGCCATCCCCGGCAAGCCGGCGCTGGCCATCACCCCGAGAATCATCAACGTGCCGGTGAAGGGAAGGCCACGCTCAGGATTCAGCAAACCGCGCAGCACTTCTAAATCCCGAGTGCCGGTCTTGCGATACACAATTCCAACCAGCAAGAACAGAAGCGCTGAGATCACCCCGTGGCTCACCATCTGGAACACAGAGCCAAGCAATGCCGTGGGGGTTGCTGCCGCAGCCGCCAGCAGCACATAACCCATGTGGCCCACCGAACTGAAGGCCACCATGCGTTTCATGTCCTTCTGAGCAATAGCCGCAAGAGAGCCGTACAGAACAGAGAACGCAGCCCAGGCGGCTAAGGCGGGGGCCACCAGAGGCCAGACATCAGGGAACAAGCCCAGGCAGAAACGAATCAGGCCGTAGGTCCCCAGCTTGAGCAACACACCAGCCAGAAGCACCGACACAGGGGTTGAAGCCTGGGTGTGGGCATCAGGCAACCAAACATGGAATGGCGCCAGAGGGATCTTGATGCCAAAGCCGATCAGCATCGTGATCAACAGCACCAATTGAGTTTTGACCGAGAGATTCTCAGTCAGCGCAGGCGTGATGCTGAAGTTGACGCTGCCATTGACAAACGCCAGCCCCAGGAAGGCACCAAGAATCAGAAAGCCCGAAATGGCCGTAAAAATCAGAAACTTGGTGGAGGCATAGGAACGGTTGGCACCACCCCAAACGGCGATCAGAAGCCAGAGGGGAATGAGTTCCAGCTCATAGAAAATGACGAACAACAGCAGGTTGTCGGCCAGGAAGGCCCCATTCACCGCTCCGCTGATCAGCAGGAGCATGGCGAAATACAGCCTGGGGCGCTGCGAGAGCTGGCGGGTGCACACCGCCGAAACGAGACACAGAGAGGTGTTGACCAACACCAACGGCAACGACAGACCATCAACGGCAAGGCGATAGTCAAGACCGATGCTGCTGATCCAACTGAGGGATTCCTGCAGCTGAGGTCCACCATTGGCGGGATCAAAGGGAATCAGCAGAGCCAGGCTTACAGCCAACTGAAGCGCAAAGAAAACGATCGCAATCGCTCGCATGCGCGTGGGGGCCAGGCTGCTGGGCAGCAGCAGCAGGGTGAGGCCACCCAGAAATGGGATTAAAAGGAGTGCACTCAACATCAGGCGGTCCTCCACCAAATCAGGCCGGAAAG